>JBMSGX010000005.1:0-30806 GCA_049416285.1 Crocinitomicaceae bacterium
GGAATATTATACTTTTGATTCGTGCGTTTTTTAACGAAGTTATATACCGCTGTTCTTGTTATCATGATCTCAATAGTATTCATGATCATGTTTGTGGTTAAGGATCTTGTCCTCATGATGGATGAAAACGCGAATTTTGAATACATTCCTAAGGAGGCCGTTTTCGTTGCGCGCATCAACACGGCTCAACTGATCAAATCCTCAGCAAGTGAACTATTAGCCACCCAGGATCCTGAGATCAAGGAGCAGTTGCAGGAGCTAGACCTTAAATCAGGCGAGAGAACTTTCAATGGAATAAACTTCTCATCCAATGTTTACATGTTCATCCTACCATTCGAAGGTGAATTTGTGGAGGGATTTCTGTTCAACATCACCGATAAAAAGCTTTTCCAAGACTATTATCAAAGCCCGAAGAAATACATTTTCGCGTCAAATGATGAAGTTGGAGTGATCTTTTTAAGAGATCTTAAAACGCTAAAAGTGGAACAGGCGAAGAAACTTTCGCACACTGCAGATCAGATAATTCAAAAGCCTCAAAACATTTCAGCTCAGGTAGTATTTTCAGATTCAGAAGCAATTATCAGTACCTGGTCGAGTGATGTGTCCACTGGGCTGCCATTCAGTAATAAGTTAGACCTGAGTTTTGAATCAAACAAGATCCTTCTTAAAGGCACATTGGTTGCAGAAACAGACTTATCAGATGGCTGGAATTATCTGGAGCGAAAAGGAATCTCCTTCAATACATCTTTCATTCCTGAGAATATCAACGATTCAATTAACAAGCTGCTGAAGAACAATGATGACCCAATAACGATAGAATCACTTTCTCTTAATTACGATGGTGTCAATTTTGAACAAACGACAAAACTTTCTATTGTTCCGGTAATGGAAGTATTGATCAACTTTACATCTAATGTGAATCAAGACACGCTTCTGAGTAGGCTGCACAGAGAAAAATATATCCAACTTTCGGACAGTACAGGGTTTACATTCAATGAAGTTGCATTCTCTGTCACTCAGCCACAAGGAGACCAATTACTTATTTATTCAGGCAATACTCCCTCGCCTATTGAGGTTCGTAGTGAACTGTTAGAATTCAGTGGTGATCCCTCTTTACTGTTCAAGGTTTGAGGGTATTCACCATATGGACAGTTTTTGAATTTCATCCCTCTCTTCAGAAGCGGAAGGCAATTAACGGATGCGACAGAATCAATAAACCTAAAGGTCACGCCGGGAAAAAATGGAACGCATCAAGTTGATGGTATTCTACAATTCAAGAAGGACAGATCGCCTATTCTTGAATTGATCAAGTTCATGAATAATGCGGCTTTATTGAAATAGATTCAATAGATAATCCGGTGCTTTCAAAAGGCGACTTCCGTACCAGGAAAACATTTCTCCATCAACAATTTTCACATCTGCTTCAGGAAACATTTGAAGAAACTCATCAACATGTTTTTCTTTGAAAGGAAATGGTTCTGAACTCAATAGGACAAGATCAGGAGTTTCATAATCGCAGGAATCTAATTCGGGATATCGTTCTTCTTTGATAGCGTTCTCCAAACCAGCAACCTTCATCATTGCATTGATAAACGTATCACTCCCTGCAACCATATTCGGATTTGACCAGATAAGATAAATTGCCTTTTTGCCTGAAGTTCTCTGTGAATTTAGTTTTTCGAACTGCGCATCGAACTCTTTTAATAAAGCAACTGCATTCTCTCTTTGACTAACGAGATCTCCTAAATCAGTGATCAAATTGCGCGCATCTTCAATCGTCTTAACATCACTTACCCAAACAGGGAATTCTTCTGCCAACGCCTCAATATCCTCACGGTTATTTTCCTCTTTATTAGCGATGATCAAATCGGGTTCTAATTCCCGAATTTTATCGATCTGTAATTGTTTCGTCCCACCAATACGCTGCTTTGTCCTAAACCATTCATTCGGATGAACACAGAATTTCGTGATCCCGACAACTTCTTCACGCAAGCCGAGATCAAACAGCAATTCTGTTTGAGACGGCACTAACGATACGATTCTTTTTGGAGAGTTTTCAAGCAATACCCTCCTATCCAGATGATCTCTGAACTCCATTATGCCATTGCAGCAATAAGGTCGTGACGTGTTACAATATGATGTCCTCCTGATTTAAGTTCTACCAAAACGGCAGGAGTTTCTTTGTTGATCAGTTTAGAAAGCTCTTCGATCTTTGTGTCCTCCTTCACGATCGGAAGCGGTGCATCCATAAATTGTGAAATCGGCATATCTCTTAATTCCGGTGAATCAAGAAGCATTGAGTAAACCTTTTTATCATCTACAGAACCTGCGAAACCACCATCTTTGATCACAGGGATCTGACTAATATTGAACTTCCTCATTTTGTCAATCGCGTGAGATAAGAGCTCCTCTCCGTAAACTGTAACCAATGGTGAGTCTCCATGCTTTGCAACAAGTTCTCCCGCTGTTGTATATTCTTCATCTAAGAAGCCTCTATCACGCATCCAATCATCGTTGAACATTTTTCCAACATAACGTGAACCGTGGTCATGGAATAGCACAACAACAATATCATCCTCAGTTAATTGATCCGCCATTTGAAGCACCCCTTTGATAGCCGCTCCAGCTGAGTTCCCAACGAAAATTCCTTCTTCACGCGCCAGTCTTCTTGTGTAAACCGCCGCATCCTTATCTGTCACCTTTTCGAAATGATCGATGATCGAGAAGTCAACGTTTTTCGGTAGGATATCTTCCCCAATCCCTTCCGTGATATACGGATAGATCTCATTTTCATCAAAAATTCCCGTCTCATGATATTTCTTGAATACTGAACCGTATGTATCGATTCCCCAGATCTTAACATTTGGGTTTTGTTCCTTCAAGTATTTACCAACTCCTGAGATCGTTCCTCCTGTTCCAACACCAACAACGAAATGCGTTACCTTACCGTCTGTTTGATCCCAGATCTCCGGTCCTGTTTGCTCGTAATGGGCAACTCTATTCGATAGATTGTCGTACTGATTAACATACCATGAATTCGGTGTTTCTTCTGCCAATCTTTTCGATACACTGTAATATGATCTTGGATCTTCCGGCTCAACTGCCGTGGGACAAACAACCACTTCAGCACCAACAGCGCGAAGAATATCCATCTTCTCCTTTGATTGTTTATCGTTCAACACGCAAATAAGCTTATACCCTTTCTGAATACACGCCAATGCTAATCCCATACCTGTATTCCCGGAAGTACCTTCGATAACAGTCCCTCCTGGCTTGATCAATCCAGCTGCCTCAGCGTCTTCGACCATTTTAAGCGCCATTCTGTCCTTTACGGAGTTTCCAGGGTTAGTTGTTTCAACCTTTGCTAAAACTGTTGCTTTCACATCCTTTGTCAGTCTGTTTAGCCTTACCAACGGTGTATTTCCAATTGTCTCAAGTATGTTGTTATAGATCTTCATCAAAGTTATTTTTCACAAAATTAAGGGATTCAATAAACTATCACGGTCCTTGTCGAATAATCTTTAAAGAACGCCGCGAACACGCAGTAGGATCACGACCATGTATGTTGTGTACGTCGCTAACATAAGGACTCCTTCCCATCTTCTGATCTTGCTTCCTGTAAACAAGGCTACAGCCATGAAAAGGGCAACTCCGATCATCCACCACATATCAAAGTTGATTGCATTATCAGACACTTCCATAGGACTCACCATACTCGTAATTCCAACCACAGCAAAAATGTTGAAGATATTGGACCCCATCAGGTTACCAATTGAAAGGTCGGTTTGTCCTCTGTAAGCAGCGACTGTTGATGCTACCAATTCCGGAGCACTTGTACCTAAAGCCACAACAGTTACTCCAATGATCACATCCTTTTCAGGGTTATCGGCGAGAAGGAATTCCGCGATACCAATTGCACCATCTACAAACCATTCGGCACCGAAGTAAAGTCCAATAAATCCAACAAGCAAGAAGGTGATCGACTTCCAAAACGGCTCTTCTTTATATTCATCAATATCATACGGCAACGAAGCGTTATTCTCTTCTTCCTCTTCCTTCAACCTTTTCCTGCGCAACACTGCGCGAATTGCCATGTAACCTAAATAACCAACAAGTGCTAAAAACAAGGTCAAGCCCTCCATGAATACGATCTCTCCATCCTGTGCCACATAATAGAACATCCCTGTAGCAATAAGCATCACAGGAAAATCAACAAACTTTGTTTGTCTGTCAATAGGGATGGGTAGGATCAAGACAGTTGCTCCCAAAACCAACGCAATATTCGCGATGTTTGAGCCGATGACATTTCCGACAGCTATACCGGCATTATCATCTAGCGCACTGGTAAGACTAACGATCAATTCGGGTGCTGATGTACCAAATGCAACGATTGTCATTCCAATCACCAAAGGAGAGATTTTTACAGCCTTCGCAAGACCAACAGCACCTTTCACAAGGAACTCTCCTCCGAAGATCAAAATGATCAAACCTATCACCAGGAAAACAATACTTAGTACCATAAATTGCTGCAGACAAAGATAATGTAAGGAGTCGATTTGGATGCTTTATTGCTAACTTTGTTCAAATCGTTCTTATGGATTTCCAACTTGTATCTGAATTTGAGCCAACAGGCGATCAGCCGGAAGCAATAAAACAGCTTACCCAAGGCATAAATGACGGAATTCCCGCACAGACCTTGCTTGGAGTTACAGGAAGTGGAAAGACCTTCACCGTTGCAAATGTTATCAAGAATGTGAATAGACCGACGTTGATCCTCTCTCACAATAAGACGCTTGCAGCACAACTTTATGGAGAATTCAAGCAATTCTTCCCTGAGAATTCAGTTGAGTATTTCGTTTCCTACTATGATTACTATCAGCCCGAAGCTTATCTACCGGTGACTGGCACGTATATCGAAAAGGACTTATCTATTAATGATGAGATCGAAAAACTTCGACTGTCCGCTACATCAGCTCTGCTTTCGGGAAGAAGAGATGTAGTGGTTGTTGCATCGGTTTCATGTATCTACGGGATTGGTAACCCAGACGAATTCGCAAACAGTGTTATACATCTGAAAAAGGGACAGTTTCTATCGCGAAATAAGTTCTTATACAAGCTCGTTGAGAATCTCTATTCACGTGCTACCGGAGAATTCACACGAGGTACATTCCGTGTAAAAGGAGATACCATAGATATCTACTTAGCCTATGCCGAATATGCCATTCGCGTTTCTTTCTGGGGTGATGATATCGAGTCTATTTCGTCCATTGACCCGGAGACCAATAACATTCTGGAGGATTACGAATTGATCAGTATCTATCCGGCTAATATATTTGTGAGCAGCCCTGAAACAACAAGACGCGCGATCGAAATGATCGAGCAGGATCTGGAAGTTCAAGTTGCGGCGTTCAGACAGCAAGGTAAGGTGGAAGAAGCTGACCGTTTGAAAGAGCGCACCGAATATGACCTAGAAATGATCAAAGAGCTTGGTTATTGCTCAGGGATCGAGAATTACTCAAGATACTTCGACAACCGAGAACCAGGGCAACGTCCTTTCTGTTTGCTGGATTATTTTCCGGATGATTTCCTGATGGTCATTGATGAGAGTCACGTTACTGTCCCTCAGGTCCGGGCGATGTACGGTGGTGACCGCGCAAGAAAGATCAATCTGGTGGATTTTGGATTTAGACTGCAAGCAGCAGTTGACAACAGACCTTTGAAGTTTGAAGAATTTGAATCAATGCTTTACCAAACGATCTACGTTTCTGCAACTCCTGCTGACTATGAGGTTGAACAGTCCGAAGGAGTTTTAGTTGAGCAAGTGATTCGTCCAACAGGACTTCTTGACCCGATCATTGATGTTCGACCAAGTAAGAACCAGATAGATGACCTCATCGAAGAAATTCAACAACGCATTGAGAAGGATGAGCGAACATTAGTTACTACACTCACTAAACGGATGGCTGAGGAGCTGCAGAAATACCTGGACAACCTTTCCATCAAAAGTCGTTACATACATTCAGATATTGATACCATCGAACGCGTTGAGATCCTCAGACAATTAAGGTTAGGTGATTTTGACGTCCTTGTTGGTGTGAACTTATTGCGTGAAGGGCTTGACCTACCGGAAGTTTCTCTCGTTGCCATTTTAGATGCGGACAAAGAAGGATTCCTGCGTAATGTTCGTTCACTTGTACAAACGGTGGGTCGTGCAGCGCGTAATGTTAATGGAATGGTCATTATGTACGCAGACCGGATGACCGATTCGATGCAAAAAACCATTGATGAAACGGCTCGTAGGAGACAGATTCAGATAGAATATAACGAAGCCAACAATATGACTCCTACCCCACTGAAAAAATCACTTGAGGTTATTCTCGAGTCAACAAAAGTTGCAGATGGCGATAATAAAGAGACTCTTTATACTCAGAAAGATGAAGTTGCCCTTGTCGCTGATCCGGTATTGGAATCAATGAGCAAAGAACAATTGGAGCGCTCTATTAAAAACACACGCAAGCAAATGGAAACAGCTGCGAAGGACTTAGACTTTATCGAAGCAGCTCGTTTACGTGATGAATTATTTGAACTGGAAAAAAGATTAAAAGATAAAGAATGAACCTACTGAAACAACTAAGTGCTCTCGCAGTCATGGAAGGAATATCTTACCTTCTCTTTGCCGTTACAATGCCTTTGAAATACATGATGGACATGAAGGGACCGAACCAAATAGTAGGCATGATCCATGGAATATTGTTCATTGCATACTGTCTTTGGGTGGTATTAGTAGCGAAGGAGCAAAAGTGGAATATTAAAACGACCTTAATAGCGTTGGCGGCTTCTTTACTTCCAATTGCTACCTTTATCGTGGATGCTAAGATCATCAAGCCGGAAATTGAACGCGTAAAAAATTAGAATGAGTACTGACGACAGAAAACATATTGAGGTGTGTTTCACACCTGGAGAATACGAATACTTTAAAGGTGAATATGAGATCATTGTTGTGATCGATGTATTGCGCGCAACAAGTGCAATTTGCGCCGCATTCGATAATGGCGTGGCATCCATGATTCCAGTTTCTACAATTGAAGAAGCGAAAGAATACAAGGCCAAGGGATATCTGGTTGGAGCCGAGCGCAAAGGTCAGATCGTTGAAGGGTTTGATTTTGGAAACTCGCCATATTCCTACATGAAAGAGGAGGTAAAAGGGAAAGAGATAGTGCTTACAACGACAAACGGAACCAAGGCGTTAAACATCGCCAAGGATGCGGATACAGTTATCGTCGCATCATTACTTAATTTGGATGCTGTCTGTCAATGGCTTGAAAAGCAAGATAAAAACATCTTATGCCTTTGCTCAGGGTGGCAAGATAAATTCAATTTGGAAGACACGATTTGCGCCGGAGCAATAGGTGAATACCTCCTTGGAACAGGGAAGTTTACATCAGACGAGGACTCTTCAATTGCGGCAAAATATTTGTATCTTTCAGCGTGGTTGAATCCACTTGGTTATTTGAAATCGAGTTCACATAGAAGAAGGTTGAAAAATCTCAATTTGAATGAAGACATCAAGTACTGTTTAACACCAAATCAAACAAACGTTATTCCAATTTTGAAGGATGGCAAACTGGTTAAATTATAGAGTTGCAATTATCATATTGGTCCCATTAATGGTCGGGATCGGTACCCGCTCTGAGAATGTAAAGAAATGGGGGTTCTTTGGTCACAAGAGAATCAACAGGATCGCTACATTCACATTGCCACCCGAAATGTTCGGATTCTTCAAAGAACACATCGAGTATCTTACAGAGCATGCTGTTGACCCCGATAAGAGAAGGTATGCAGTTGAAGGAGAAGCTCAACGTCACTACATTGATATTGACCACTATGTGAAGGAAGGCGAAGATCCATTCGAGGTTGTTCCGCGAAAATGGAATGATGCAGTTGAGAAATTTAGTGAAGATACGTTGCAGACTTATGGAATTGTTCCTTGGTATATCAAAGTGATGAAGTTTAAACTTCAGCGCGCTTTTGAAAACAAGAACGTAGACCTTATTCTAAAATACGCTGCGGACATTGGTCATTACATTGGTGATGCACACGTACCTCTTCACACCACGGAGAATTACAATGGTCAAATGACCGGACAGAAAGGAATACACGGACTTTGGGAAAGTCGACTTGTGGAGATCAACCATGAAAACTACGACTACTTTGTAGGAAAGGCAGAATACGTCGAAGATATTGAAGATTATATCTGGGATGCTGTTCACGCCTCGCATATTGCTGTCGACTCTGTATTAAGTATTGAGAAACAATTGACCGAAGAATTCCCAAATGACAAGAAATATAGCTTCGAGCAACGCGGAAATGTCACGGTGTCTGTTTACTCATTTGAATTCTCACAGGAATATCACAAGCGCATGAATCACATGGTGGAGAGAAGGTTAAAGGCTTCTATAAATGCTATTGGTTCAATTTGGTACACTGCCTGGGTTGATGCAGGTCAACCAGATCTCAAAGACATACAGAACACTCCTCCATCAGAGGAGCTTGTACAGGAAATGAAAGAGCTTGACCAGCACTACATGAACGATCAGCACAAGGGACGAATCTGCGAATAATTAGCGCTTTTTACTGCTTTTAGCTTCAGGGTTGAATGCCAAACATTTATCGATCCAAAATTCCAGGTCTTCTTCAAAATCGAAGCCTTCCGGTTCAACGAATAAATATCCTTTCATGGGACGTTTCGTAAAATCCATTGGCTTGGCACCTTGTCTTTCGATCAATTCCTGATACTGCTTCTCTCCCACTCGAGCCATCAATTCATCCTTCACAATACCAATGCACATTTTATCATCGACCATAAAGCAGAGGCCTCCCATCATCTTCCTAGCCTCAAATGGAATGTTTTTAGCGTTCAAAACGGATTCAATCCGTTCCTGTAAGTATTCATCATATGCCATGTATTAAAGCTACAAGAATTTCGTTTGAATTCATATTATTGAAGTATAATCGCCGAACATGATCAAAGTCGAAAACTTAAGGAAGGAATTCACGCTGACGAAACAGCAACAAAAAGAATTTGCAACCACTACAAAAAAGGCACTGGCAGTCAATGATATCTCATTTGAATGCCAACCGGGTAAAGTCTTTTCTTTATTGGGACCTAATGGAGCGGGAAAGACAACGACACTTAGAATGCTTTCAACAATATTCAAACCGACAGAGGGGACCATTGAGATAGCGGGAGTGGATGCAATTAAAAATCCGCAAGAAGCCAGAAAGAAGATCGGATTCCTAACTGGATCTACGGGTCTTTATGCAAGACTTACTCCAAATGAGGTGATAGCATACTTTGCTCAGCTTTACGGGATTCCAAAAACAGAATATGAAGCCAGAAAAGAAAACTTGTATTCACTTCTGGACATGCACGACTTTCAACATAAACGTATCGGAAAACTTTCTACGGGGATGAAACAAAAGGTTTCCATCTGCAGAACGATGATCCATGATCCAGAAGTTGTGATCTTTGATGAACCAACAAGTGGACTCGATGTTATTACGGCGGAAAACATCATCAAACTCATTCAAGACTGCAAAGATCAAGGCAAGACCGTCATCTTCTCCAGTCACATCATGAGTGAAGTCGATCTTCTCTGCGATGATCTGGCAATTATACATAAGGGCGATCTCCTTTACAGCGGATCTATGTCAGACTTCAGAAACAACATGCAAGAAGACAATCTGACCGCTGAATTCATTCGTATCGTGCACGAATCTCAAAATGCTACAACACTATGATCTTTACAATATTTAAGAAAGAACTCAAGGACACCTTAAGAGATAGAAGAACACTGATCATGATGCTCGTGATCCCTGTATTGATCTTTCCGATCATACTAAACGTGTTCGTCGGAATTTCTGCATCCTTCACGGAAGAAGCAGCTCAGAAATCATTAAAAGTAGGTATTGTGGGCAGTGACCAAAACTATTTCGTAGATAAGTTCACGGCATTACCTGAAGAATTAGGAAAGAAGGATATCATCTTTTTGAAAGACACATCAGAAGTGAACAAGTTGATACAACAGGACTCATTAGATCTGGCTTTGGTATTCCCTTCATCGTTTGATTCATCATTTGCAAAAATGCAACCCGCGGCGATCAATTTATTTTACGACGCTACTGATGTTGGTATTGAAGAGCGTGCCAGAAATTACGTGCATCAGATCGAAGGGATTGCAAAACAAGAACGTTACCTGGATCTTCAGATCGATGAAAAGAAATTGATTCCTTTCCAGATAAATTACGTGAATGTTGCATCAAAAAAAGAGATGATCGGTAAACTTGCCGGAGGTATATTGCCATATGTATTTATCGCATTCGGATTCATTGGTTGTATGTACCCTGCTATCGACCTCTTTACCGGAGAAAAAGAACGCGGAACAATTGAAACGTTATTAACCACACCTGTAAAAAGATGGCAGATCCTATTCGGAAAAATGGGCGTCGTCGTACTTTCAGGATTGCTTGCCGCTTCTGCCGCTCTGCTCGGTCTGTTCTTATCGATCGAGGTGTTGGACCTAGTAGAAAATGAGGAGCTTTTGAATATTATTCATGAAGTATTAAGTGGTGAATTTGTCATCATGCTTTACGGATTACTGATCCCGCTGACAGTTTTCTTTGCGGGTGTCATGATACCAATTGCCGTGTATGCAAAAAGCTTTAAAGAAGCACAGTCGATCATTACTCCATTGAATATTGTAATGGTATTACCCGCAATGGTAGGATTCTTTCCGGGTATAGAGTTAGATCCTGTTACGGCTGCTATACCAGTGATCAACATTGTACTTGCTACAAAAGAATTGATCGCAGGCACGTTGGATTTCCAGCTCTTACTTATCAGCTTCTCTGTAATGGTCACACTTGCAGTGATCGCTGTTTTTGTATCTTACAAACAATTCGATAAAGAAAGTAACGTCGTGATGTAATGAAAAATCTTCTCGCCTATATAGCCATAGCGATTTCATTGACCGGATACGCTCAAGATCTTAGAACGGTCTTTACGAAGGATGCATCTCAATGGCAATTCGATGATCTTCGCTTTAAAACTGTTTTTACAAATGACTGGGACAACTGGAGGTGCGACGGTGTTTCTATTCGCACGGTTTTCTCTGAAGACTGGGACAGTTGGAAGATCGGAAATGAGGTACGACTGAAAACCGTGTTCTCAAATGACTTTGATGAATGGGAGATCACAGGCCATGGTAAGCGTATTAAAATGCGCACAACATTCTCGAACGATTTTGAACGCTGGGAAATTTCCGGCGACGTTGAAGGTAGAATTAATACCGTTTTCTCTAAAGACTTTGAACGCTGGCGAGTTGACCTCGATACCGAGGAAATTGAGGACGAATTAAAAATAGCTTTACTCTTTGTTCCTATCATCGTTCGTTTCAGAGAGCTTAAATAGATTTAATTCGTTACCTCGAAGTTATTTATTTTGGAACAATCAATTATATTTGCCACCACAAAGCCCAGGTGGTGAAATTGGTAGACACGCCATCTTGAGGGGGTGGTGAGCTATGCTCGTGCTGGTTCGAATCCAGTCCTGGGCACTTCAAAGACGATTACTTGCGTAATCGTCTTTTTTATTCCAATATTTTGTCAGAATAAAAGAATATCCATTCAATTGATAGGTTTGTTAAGATAGGAGCCCGTTCCTTTTTAAATTCAGCAACCATCGGTAGTTTTGTAATGTTAACCTAAGCACTACTTGAGATTACTTGTATTTATATCATTGACGGTTCTGTTATTCACTTCTTGTGGTGAGAAAAGCACAGTTGGTCATTGGACTAACAATGACAAGAACGCTGCTCGTGCTGAACTCGAGGGTATCCGAAGTTCGATTAAAACATCAATGGGTAGCCAATCCGATCAGTTTATTGAATGTTATATGGAAACGTTGGAAAGGTCCTATGCAAACTTTGAGGATGCCAGTAATGATTATGATGGAAGAGCAAGGTTAGCTGTTGACTGCGCACGTGTCGCTAAGCAAGTAGACCTGAGCTCCATAGAATGATCTTGCCATCATCACTGCAAGAAGCAAACCTATTATTATCCACTTTTACCAGCTCATTCACACTGTGTCTATGTCCGCCTTCTTTATGGTCCAGCCTTTGGATAAACCCTAATTCGTTATCCCAAACCTTGATCGTTTTATCCCGACTGGCAGAAAGGATCACATCATCGTTGAATCTCAAAATTCTATAAACTCCGAAATTGTGAGCAGGAATAGGCTTTTTCAACTCCTCGCCTTCCAGATCCCATATAGTAAGAAGTGCATCTTTACCTCCTGTGATAACGCGATCATTATCCAATAAAACTCCTGTCACACCCGATTTGTGAGCCATCCAGCTGGCTTCTTCATTGAAGTTTTCAGCATTCAATATCCTGCAGACACCATCTTGTCCGCCCAGCGCAAATCTTGCGCCGTCCTTTGAAACAGATATATTACGGATCTTTCCGCAATCCAAAGGAAGATAAATAACCAATTCAAGCGTATTACAATCCCAAACAGATAAGTTTCCATCGGCATCAGCCACGTAGACTTGTTGTAAGCTACCGTTAAAAGCTATTTCGAATATTCCGACCTTATGCTGCTGGTAAAACTTGAGTTCCTTGCGTTCATTAATGTCAACGATATGCAGGTCGCCATTATTCAATCCAATAAACAATCGATCGTTCGCAAGACATGTTGCGTAAACAGGATGTTCTAATCGAATTGAAAAATTATCCTGAATGCCTTCCAAGATCTTCCATCTCGCTACAAAGCGATCCGCACTGCCGGAATAGATATATGGGTCATTTGCGGAAATGGTGTAAACAGCACCATTATGACCGCTGATTTCTTTTTCTCGCTGAAAAGGCTCAACCTTCGTCTTCATCCTCTTCTCCTTCAACATTTACTTGTTTCAGGCGTTCTTCGATATCCTTAGGCATATACTCGAAAAATGTATCTCCTCGAAGGCCTAATCTTAAACATTCTAATGGAATCATTTCATTCGGAGCAATGTTCCCAAGGTTCACATCTGCTCCAAACAATCTTACGAACCATACCTGTTGTTTCTTCAAAGGTGCTTCCCATAAGATATCTTCTGGCTTAACTTTCGCAATGATTCGGTTGATCAGAACCGTATGTGCTGTGCCATTTGGTCTAAACACACCAACAGTTCCGGATTCACGTCCTTCAGCAATAACCTTCCAAGATCCAGCTTCCAACTCATTGGACATCATTTTAATCCACTTTGCCGGTGAGATCAAAATTCCAGAATCTTTAGAACCAACCTCAGAAAGTACCGTTCTGTCCTTTGCAAGGGTAGCAATCAATTCACACTTCTCATCGTGATCAATAATGATCGAACCATCCGAGACCTCTGCCAGATCAAGATCGTATTTATCTAATATTTTTCTGTACTCATCAAACATTCCGCGGGCATGAAATGCTTCAAACAGCGTACCTCCAAAGTAAGGGCGAATCCCTGCAGATTTGTAAAGTTTAATCTTCTCTTCCAGATTCTTTGTAACGTATGACGTACCGAACCCAAATTTTACAATATCTGTTAGGTGTCCTGAAGCTTCAATGAAGTTCTCAGTCTCTCTCAGACTTAAGCCCTTGTCCATCATCATTGTGACTCCGGAATTTCTTGGCTTTTCTGAACGCTCAGGTATATATGTTAAGTGAAAATTCATATTTCTTATTGGTCGGCCAAAAGTACGAATTCTTGGACATTATTCAAGGCTGGATCTATTTCGAACAGATCCATTGCCTTTTCCCTATCCTCTTCAATGCACTCAGCGAATAACTGAAGGGATTCAGACTCTCTTCCTAATCTCCAGAACAAATGTACCTTTAGTACTTTAAGCACCTTGTTATTAGGCGAGGTTTGCTCAAAGTCTTCCAGAAAGTTTAAGGCTCTCTGGAAACCATCTTCCTTTAGCAGATTAATGTAATTTCTTAGACATTCTTCGTCGGAAGAATCATATGTGAGTGACAATTCATAGTTATCCGCTGCGGCATCAACCTCTTCCAGTTTCTCATGTGCACCTGCGAGTACATGATAGATACTCGCATTCTCTGGATCTAGCTCCATAGCTTTTTTGATCAATGTAATTGCCTCTTGAGTATTGCCCTCAAGGTCTTCAACAATACCCAATCCCAGCCAAGCATCAGGTAGCATTGGTGAAAGATCCAACGCCTTCTTATACTTTTCACGCGCCAGATCCAATTGACCAAGTTGCTCGAAACACTCTCCTAAGTAGGATAAAGCTATCGGATCATCACCATCCAAATCCATTGACTTCTGAAAGTTGTCAATGGCCATGTTATAGTTATCGTCAGCCAGGTATGCATGTGCCAGATTGTAATATACTGGCCCGAAATCATCATTTATCAGAATGCAGTAATCATAAGCCCAAACAGCCTTCGCGTAATTATCAACGCGCAAGTAAGCATTACCTAGGTTGTACCAGGCTGTGAATGAATACGGGTTTTCATCAATGAAATCGAGGTAGCATTGGATAGACTTATCAAATTCTCCTAATTGATCATAGCAATAGGCGGCTTCATATATAGCTCCCTCGTTTTTTGCATTATACTTGATCGCCTGCTTCAGGATCTTCAAAGCGGATTTATAATCTCCCTTGTTTTCGTACTCCATTGCAAGATCAAGATATACCTCATCCTTATCCTCAGCTGAAGCCTCATTCAACGCAGCCGTAAAATACTTGATTGCATTCTTTGAATCTTTCAATTGACTGAAAACAGCAGCTTTTGTTAGCAACAACTCAAAATTAGCACCTCCACTTCTCTCAACTTCTGTTAGAAGGTTCACTGCTTCTTTCAATTTACCTACTGCTGATAAAGCTTGCGCTTTTCTTACTTTAAACTGATGATTAAATCCAAACTGCTGCAGCGCCTCCTCAGCACACCTAATCGCAATGGTATACTGTCCCTGCATGACAAAATGATCCAGCATCGCCTCCCATCTGTCGCTATCAAGAAATCCATAATGTTCTCCTGTATCCAGGTACTTCTGAAATAACTCTATATCCTCACGAAGTCTTCCATCTTCATAGAATTCTTCTTCTTCTTCGTCATCAAACATAGGCTCAGATTTGTTACTACAATTTACTTATTAATCGAACCGTTTTCAACAACTCGACATGCCTATTATCAACAAGCTTTCAACAAGTCAACTATTTTCCTGCGCGTTTTCTGTCTGTCTCTTTTAATAAGATCTTTCTCATACGCAGGCTTTCAGGCGTTACCTCCACGTACTCGTCTGACTGAATATATTCTAAACATTCCTCCAACGTAAATTCCTTCGGTGGAGCCAGCTTCACTTTGTCATCCGCTCCGGAAGAACGCATGTTCGTTAGTTTTTTGGTTTTCGTGACATTCACTACCAAATCATTTGCACGGCTATTTTCACCGATCACCTGACCTTCATAAATATCTTCACCTGGTGCAATGAAAAATGTTCCTCTCTCCTGCAAGTTGTTCAGTGAGAACGGAATTGAGGTACCCTGCTCCATTGAGATCAAAGATCCGTTCAATCTTCCCGGAATTTCTCCTTTGTAAGGCTGGTACTCCAAGAATCTATGCGTCATGATCGCTTCTCCAGCAGTCG
This sequence comes from Crocinitomicaceae bacterium, assembly GCA_049416285.1. Classification (GTDB taxonomy): domain Bacteria; phylum Bacteroidota; class Bacteroidia; order Flavobacteriales_D; family Crocinitomicaceae; genus UBA4466. The sequence continues at coordinate 15,690 of JBMSGX010000005.1, forward strand.
CTGTAAGCAAGTAGTTTCTCAAACCGATAATACCACGCGATGGAACCTCAAAATCGATGATCATACGATCTCCTTTAGGTACCATATTCTTCATTTCTCCCTTACGCTTAGAAACCGCTTCTACGGCTGTTCCCGAAACCGCTTCCGGCAGATCGATCGTCAACTCCTCCACAGGTTCGCATTTCACACCGTCGATCTCCTTCACGATAACTTGTGGCTGCCCCACCTGAAGCTCATACCCTTCTCTACGCATAGTTTCGATCAATACTGAAAGGTGCATTACACCACGTCCAAATACCATCCATTTATCGGCTTTATCCGTATTCTGAACGCGCAGCGCAAGGTTTTTCTCCAACTCTTTATCCAAACGCTCTGAAATATGACGAGACGTTACAAACTTTCCTTCTTTCCCGAAGAACGGTGAATCGTTGATCGAGAACATCATACTCATTGTTGGCTCATCGATATCGATTGTTTGTAAAGGTTCAGGATTTTCGAAATCACAGATACTGTCTCCAATCTCAAATCCTTCCAGACCCGTAACTGCACAAATATCTCCTCCTTGAACCGCATCCACTTTTACTCGGTTAAGACCTTCGAAAACGAATACTTCCTTCACTCTATGCTTTTGCTGCTCTCCATCTCTTTTGGATAAGATCACTTGCTGTCCTGCTTTCAATTCTCCACGACTTAATCTACCAATGGCAATTCTTCCAACGAAAGAAGAATAGTCCAAAGATGTGATCAACATCTGTGTATTTCCCTCTGCTATCTGCGCAGGTGGATAATAATCTAAGATTTTATCTAGCAAAGGAGTAATTGAACCGGTCGGTTTTTGCCAGTCATCCGACATCCATCCGTTCTTTGCAGAACCATACATAGTCGGGAAATCCAACTGATCCTCGTTTGCATCCAATTCGAACATCAGGTCGAATACTTTTTCGTGAACCTCCTCAGGTGTACAGTTTTCTTTATCTACTTTGTTCACAATGACCAATGGTTTTAATCCCATTGACAGCGCTTTACCAAGAACGAATCTGGTTTGTGGCATAGGCCCTTCAAAAGCATCCACGAGAAGACAAACACCGTCTGCCATGTTCAATACGCGCTCTACCTCACCACCAAAGTCGGCGTGACCCGGAGTATCGATGATATTGATCTTTGTTCCTTTATAGCTTACAGATACGTTTTTTGATACGATCGTGATCCCTCTTTCACGCTCAAGATCATTGTTATCCATGATCAATTCTCCTTTCGGACGGTCTCTTTCATCAATAACTTGTCCCGCTTCGATCATTTTGTCGACCAATGTTGTTTTACCGTGGTCAACGTGTGCTATAATGGCAATGTTTCTGATTTCCATTTTTTCTAAAATTGAAAAACGAGCTTTTCACTCTTCGATTTAATATTAACTTCTTCTTTTATCTCTTTTTCGTCCACCTCCGCTAGATGAACCGGCTCCTCTGCGTCCGCGATGTCCCGCTCCACCTCGACTCTTATTTTCGAAACGTCTGCGTTCACCACCTCTATTTCCTCCTCCGCTTTTTTTCTTCTTGGTAATTTCTACTGATACTGTATGACCTTCGTAATCAACACCATTTACCTTTTTAATGATATCATTTGCTAATTCATTGTCAGCTTCAAAGAATGAGAACGACGACAGAATATCTATTCTTCCGACCTTATCAGATTTCAAGCCAGTGCTGTCGCACACAACTCTCAATAAACCTCCCGGATTCAATCCGTCTCGCTTGCCAAGATTAACGAAGAATCTTGTTTTGTTCTCGTCATTGCGAGAACCTCTATCCTTTTTGTCTCCTCTATCTCTGTCTCTACCTTTTCCTTCCTTCGCATTTAGGTCACTTGCACGCTCATAATATTCGATAAACCTGTTGAACTCGGTAGAAACGAACTTCTTGATCACTTCTTCTTTTGAGAATCCATCAAATTCCTTCATTACCAATGGCAAGAATTCAGCGATGTCATCCTCTTTCACCTCAGTAGTGATAACATTATCTACCAATTTCATTAACTGGATTTCACAGATCTCTTTCGCATTTGGAATAGATCCTTTCGTGAAAGAAGTCCTGATCTTTTTCTCTATCGCCTTGATCTTATAACTTTCCCGAGGAGTCACAAGAACCATGGATTCACCATGCTTTCCTGCTCTTGCCGTTCTTCCAGATCGGTGCGTATAATTCTCGATTTCATCAGGAAGGTTGTAGTTTATTACATGCGTAATATCATCCACGTCTATCCCTCTCGCAGCAACATCTGTGGCAACAAGAATCTGAATAGCCTGAGTTCTAAATCTGCGCATCACATTATCGCGCTGTGCCTGAGAAAGATCTCCGTGTAATGGTTCTGCACTGTAACCTTCCTTCGCTAATTTTTCTGCCACAAGAGCTGTTTCTCTCCTTGTTCGGCAGAAGATCAATCCATAAATATTCGGATTAAAATCAATCAAACGCTTCACTGCTGAATATCTATCTCTATCAGCAACAGTGAAATAAATGTGTTCAATATTTTCGTTTGTCTGGTTTTTATGGCCAATGGAAACTTCCAATGGCTCCTCCATATAGTTTTTAGCGATCTGAGCTACCTCTTTTGGCATAGTAGCGGAGAACAACCAAACATTTCTTTCTAATGGTGTTTCGTCAAGAATGTGATCCAACTCTTCTTTGAATCCCATATTCAGCATCTCATCAGCTTCATCAAGCACTACCCAGTCAATTTCGCGCAGATTAATCGCCTTTCTTTTTGTCAGGTCAACCAATCTACCCGGCGTTGCAACAATAATTTGCGCGCCTTTCTTGATATCTTGAATTTGTCGTTTGATATCAGCACCACCATATACAGCGACTGTGTTAACATCAACAAATTTCGAAAAGTTCTCTATATCCTTGGAGATCTGGAGACAAAGCTCCCTTGTCGGGCAAATAACCAATCCTTGTGGCTTTTTGCGTCCTTCTTCGACTTTACTTACTAGCGGTAAACCAAATGCTGCGGTCTTACCTGTTCCCGTTTGAGCTAAACCTACAAAATCGCTTTCCTCTTTCAATAAGTGTGGAATAGCTTCTTGTTGGATCGGAGTGGGTGTTTCAAACCCCAGTGTTTTTAACGACTTCAACACCCCACTCTTGAGCCCTAATTCCTCAAATGTCATCTAAATATTTTAAAATAAGTTGCAAAGGTACGCTTTTAATCATGAATGATGAGTGTTTTACTGAAAACCATTATCTTAACTCAAAATATTTAACATGAAATTAAAAGCTTTACTTACTCTTTTTGTTCTTTTGGTTGGCATTCAAGTTACTAATGCTCAAATATCATTTAATACGGGTGACGCCTCACTAGAAGCTGAACTGAATCTGCTAAATGATAATGCTAAGAAAGACCTGACAACCTTCAAGAGTCAAATCGTTTCCGACTTTGGGCTTACCAAAGAAAAGGTTCAGGATTTACTTGATAAATCATTGGAGCCAGCTGAAATCATTCTCTCAGGAAGAATTGCGGATATCACAGGGAACTCTGTTGACGACGTAGTTAAAAGCTACGAGGCGAACAAGGATAAAGGATGGGGACAAGTCGCAAAAGACCTTGGGATCAAACCTGGCTCTCCTGAATTTCATGCTTTAAAGGGGAAATCAAATAAAGGAAAAGGCAAGGGTAACGGTGCCCCGGCTAAAGGTAAAGGGAAGAAATAATTATTCTCCTTCCTTTTTTTGATCTGAGTCCTTCTTAGGATTTGGAATGTTCTCAGGTATTGGTTTTGCCTGAGAGAGGTGCGTACGCGACTTAGGGTCGTACTTAATAGCGTCTTCCAAATCCTTCTTGTGTTCTTCCAACGGACGTTTGATGTCGTTCGCTGTATCTTCCAGTAACTGATCCAAGTTCAAGTCTTTTTTCATTTCACTACTCGACTTCTTTATCTCACTTTGAATCTCCGCGGAAGCGTCTTTAACCTGTCTGATAGTTCTTCCTAATGTTCGAGCCAATCCGGGAATACTCTTCGCACCGAAGAATATCAGGATAAAAACGAGGATCAATAACACCTCGGAAGTAGCAACATCATTGAGGAACAATACCATACCTGCAAAGATAGATTAAAATCCTGCTTTGACAGCGGGATAGGCGTTAAATGTACCTGAAGCAATCGCAATTAGTTTACCCTTGTCATTCTCAATACGTCCTTCAATAAACAGGTGTCTCTGACCTGCCTTCACAGTTATAGCCGTACCCTTTAACACATCTCCCAGTGCAGCCGGAGCGATGTAAGAGATCTTTAACTCAATTGTTGACACAACTTTGCCTTCCATAATGACATTTGACAAGGCACAGATTCCCATTGTTGCATCCATCATAGCCGATATAGATCCTCCATGCGCTGCAATAGGTGTAGCGAGATGCTTATCCTGTATTGTCATGTAGTATACTATCTCTCCTGGATTCTTGATTTCAAAATCCATTTCAAGAAGTTTACCAAAGTGGTTCTTCTCGATGTAAAACTTGACCAGTGGGTGGTCGTTAAGGTCTTCAAGGTTCATTAATCGTTCTTAACAAGATTTACATCCAGTTGAGGGAATGGAATATTAAGTCCTTCTTTGTCAAATTCGACATACACGCGTTCGTTCATATCGAAAAATACTGGCCAATAATCCTCTGTTTTTACCCAACCCCTAACAGTAATATTCACAGATGAATCGGCTAGTTCCCCAAGGCCAATAAATGCTTCCGGGTCATTCAAAATTCTTGGATCATCTGCAATGAATACTTGCAAAAGGTCTTTAGCTTTTTTTAGATCATCACCATAAGCAATTCCAAATGTCCAATCCACTCGACGTTTGTCAGCCATCGTATAATTGATAATCGTTCCGTTGGCAACAGGTCCATTTGGCATAATAATTATCTTATTATCTACGGTTGTAAGAATAGTATTAAAGATCTGAATTTCCTGAACCGCACCTTCTACACCTCCCAGATCCACAAAATCTCCAATTTTGAAGGGTTTGAAAAATAAGATCATAACGCCTCCTGCAAGATTCGAAAGGGTTCCGGAAAAAGCCATACCTATTGCAAGTCCTGCAGCACCTAATAAAGCGACAAATGAGGTCATTTCTACTCCCAATTGTGTCGCAGCGCTTATGATCACCATGATTCGGACCCCAATCAAAGTCATACTTCGAAGGAAAGTAATTAGACCTTCGTCAGTCTTTCGCACTCTTAATACGCGCTCAATACCCTTTGACAAAATACGAGCCAACCAAAATCCGATAATTAGAATCAATATAGCGACCGCCAAGCTAATCCCTATATCAACCAAAGCATCTTTCAAGCCTCCACTTTGCATTCCTAAAAACTCTTCGATCTGATTCATCTTTTCTTATTTCAATTAGTTGTACAAAAGTAAAAAGTGTTTGCTACACGTGACATAAATCTTCATAAATTTGACCATGTTCTTCATTCTATCTAAGGCACTGATTTTTTTACTGTCTCCTTTTAACTGGATCATTTTTACGGTGTTCGGATATTTCATAACGAAAAATGTAAAATGGAAGAAACGCTTTAAGTGGTCTTCATTGGTTTTATTCGTCCTTTTCACTAACACGATTGTTTTCTCTGAGTTTTGCAGGCTTTGGGAAGTTCCAGGCACCAAACTTTCCGATATTGAAAATCACGATGTGGCCATCGTTCTTACGGGAATGGCTGAATACAATAACGATATTGAAACGCTTAGTATGAGACGTCAGGCAGACCGTATTTGGCAGGCTATCAATCTTTACAAAGCTGGCAAAGTGAAAAAGATTCTTATAACTGGCGACCACGGATACATCAGTGATCGTGGATTAAGTGAAGCAAAGCAATTTAAAGAGAACCTCATTCTTTGGGGATTTGATGAGAAGGATATTCTCACCGAGGAAAAATCAAAAAATACACATGAAAATGCAGCGATGAGCGTTGCCTTTTTGAAACAGAGTTATCCCGAACTGAAATCAGCTATCCTTGTTACTTCAGGAATGCATATGAAAAGGTCCATTGGTTGTTTTGAAAAGGAAGGCTTGAAATGCACTCCATTTAGTACAGATCTTTATGCCCCTCAAAACCACACCTATTTCTGGGATCAGTATTTCATTCCAAACCTGGACAATCTGATTACCTGGCACAAACTGAATAAAGAAGTTATTGGCTACATCGTCTATGACATTGTAGGCTATATCTAATCTTTCTTCTTATTACGCTTTTTCTTCTTGCGGTCGTTTATTGTTGGTGCTTCATCATCTTCATTCTGATCACCGGTAGGAACCCCAAATGAATATGTCTCTCTACCGTGCTCATCATAGCGATGCTCTTCTTCCAATTCTTCTTTCTTATTGTAAAGTCTTCGGCGTTTTGCTACACCGTTTGGATGATACTCCTCAAACCATCCATTTTTCTTCCCTTCTTTCCAGCTTTCAACAACCTGAAGGTTTTGCTCGTAGTAAAAGACTTTCCATTCACCATCTTTTACTCCTTCACTCCAGTTTTCAGTCTTCAACAATGTACCGTCATCATAGTAATACTTGCACTCCTTATGCTTTTTACCGTTTTTATAATTTAGGTCTTCGATAATAACGCCCTTCTTATTGTAAAGGACAAATTTCCCATCGAAATTACCTGCTTTATAGGTGATCACCTTTTTGATCAATGAAGAATCCGGATAGTACATACGTTTTACTCCATCCAACAGTCCATTCTTGTAATGTTCAAGTCTTAACGTGTCTCCATCTGAAGTAAAATAAACCTGCTTACCATGCTTGTCTCCCAACATATAGTTCATTTCCCAAGCCGGCATTGCTGTGCTGTCGTAATAGTAATACCATGAACCATTCTCAAGCCCCTTCTCAAAACTTCTCACCACCTGAGGACATCCACTTGTATAATAAGTCGTATCAACACCGTGCTCTTTACCTTCAATGAATGTAACCCTTCTCTCGAGCACACCATTCATATGACACGATTCACACGTTCCTGTAAAGGGCTTACCCACCCCCATTAGGTTCGTCGCATCTTGTGATGTTCGAATAACCGTATTCGATTGCTCATCGTAAGATAAGTTTCCATGACAATCTATAATCCCCGCGAGCTTTCCGCACTGCCACTCCGCATAACGCATTTGCTCACGTGTCTTTAGTCGCTTACCATTTTTATCGTATCGGAAATAGCAGGAATCAGACTTTTGAACACCAAGATCAAACTGACTCAAACCTGCGAATGCGAACAACAAACTCGCTGTTAGGATTAAATACTTCATAATTCGTTTTTATTGAATGTTCAAAAATCGTTCCTCTTTAATTGCTCCAAGAATTTACGCATCTCCTCAGGAATTTCTATAGTCTTATTCGCTTTCGCATCGAATGCAACCATTGTTGAACCACCTGTTGTACAGAGAACGTTATTCACTTTCAATTCATAACTCAAATCGAAGCTTTTACTTCCGATCTTGTCAACATAAATTGTGATCTCCGGCTGATCTCCGAGAAACACAGGCTTGATATATTCCGCCCAGTTCTTCACCAGAATCACTCCATTTGTTTCCCAGTCCCATTCTTTCCCGAGCACCTGACCAAAATATTGCACACGTGCCATTTCAAAATAACTGAAATAAACGCTGTTGTTTACATGACCTAGCACGTCAAGGTCAACATATCTCACCTGGATCTTAGCGGGATGAATCTTCATGAATCAAGTTTTTCGTAAGTAGAATTATTGCTTTTAAATTCAGGAACGATCTCCTTCATTTTTTTCACGATCTCGAAGTTATCCTGATCTTCGAACATCGCAATCAATGCTTCTATGTCTTCGATCGAAGTTTCGAGTGTTCGTTCTTTTGCTTTCAATATTTTTGGATGATGCGTAGGGAGTGTGTTTTCCTCTTTCGCTAATAGTTCTTCATACAGCTTTTCGCCCGGTCTAAGTCCAGTGACTTTAATCTCAATATCTTTTCCGAGCTCAAGCCCACTCAACCGGATCATTTTCTTAGCAAGATCCATGATTTTTACGGATTCTCCCATATCGAAAACAAAGATCTCACCACCCTCTCCCATCGCTCCAGCATCCAATACCAATTGACACGCCTCAGGTATGGTCATGAAGAATCTTGTCACGCGTTCATCGGTGACTGTTATTGGCCCTCCGTGTTCAATCTGACGTTGGAATAATGGTATCACAGACCCATTTGAGCCTAATACATTTCCGAAACGTGTAGTGATGAACTTTGTACCTCCTTTAGCATTTGAATATTGCGCATAGATCTCAGCAATTCGTTTTGATGCCCCCATCACATTAGTGGGGTTCACAGCCTTATCTGTACTGATCATAACGAATTTGTGAACCTTATTCTCGATGGCAAGATCTACAAGATTTTTTGTACCCTTTACATTCGTCAGTATTGACTCTGAAGGGTTATCCTCCATTAAAGGGACGTGCTTATAGGCAGCCGCATGAAAAACATAACTTGGCTGATATGTTTTGAAAAGATTCGACATCCTTTCCTTATTACGTATATCTCCAATAACCACCTCAAATTCCAACTTAGGGAAATCGGATCGTAACGCATTTTGGAAATCATACGTCGGCGATTCCGCCTGATCTAATAACACCACTTTTTTTGGTTCATAATTGGCAAGTTGACGCACAATTCCTGATCCAATAGATCCTGCGGCTCCAGTCACTAAAATGACATTATTACTAAACTCAGATTTCATCTGATCTTCATTCAGCACGATCGGTTTTCTACCCAATAAGTCTTCAATATTTACTTTGGAGATCTGCTTAGTGGAGAATTCTCCATTGATCCAGCTCTTCGTGCTTGGTACTTTCTGAACTTCCACATCATTCTCCAAACAAAGCTCTACCACTCTCTTTCGGTTTTCTTCATTCGGATCTTGAATAGCTAGGATCACCTTGTTCACTCCTTCCTCAGCAATCAACTTCTCCAGCTTATTACTGTGATAAATGTTAACTCCTTCAAGTCTGTTACCGGAAAGGCGCTTGTTATCATCTAAAAAGCCAATGATCTTCACACTAGTAGACAGATCCTTTTCAATGGTACGTTTTGTGATCAATCCAGAAATACCTGCACCGTAGATCAGCACGCGCTCCTCGGGATCTTTGGTTTTAATCGACTCAAGGTAAACTAGCTTAACAACGAATCTCGACCCTACCATTAACACAGCGGAGATCAAAAACTCCATGATCAATACAGAAGTCGGAAACAAATAGTATTCATCTACGAAGTGATATCTTCCTAATCCCAAAACCACAAACAAAACAGAGCTCGTAAGCAATGCCAATGTGATTCTTCGAAGATCTTCCGTTGATGTATGTCGAACCAATCCTTTATGGATACTGAACACATAAAAGACAATCAGTTTTACGGCTGCATAAACAATGATGGATTTAGAAAGAATTGCCCACTCTTCTTGAATCAATTCAGGGTTCGCCTTCAAATCAAAGCGAATCAAATAAGCAAATAGAAGGGCTCCGAACGATAAGAAAAGATCGATCAGCATGATCACCCAACGCGGCGTATTTGATTTAGGAAGAAGCATGAACAAATTTAGTAATTCCCTTTGTGTTTAATCTTTCGCAGTAGATTGTACCAGAATGGTGCGTCATTCTTGGAGTATCTGAAGTGTTTTACATCTGTTCCACCCAGGTTTTGATTGAACTTTCGAACCCCTTCAATGTTAGAGCCTCCAAAATCGAATTTTAACTTGTTCGCAGTAGCAAAATCAATAGCCGCTTTCATTAGTGCGTACATAGCACCGTTCTTTTTACCCTGCTCAGTGGCAGTACCCTTCAGGTATAGCAACTTACTTTCTGATTGAATACATGTAATTGCGCCAATCGATTCGATAGAAAAAACACGAAGCATCCTTTCACGGGCAGCAGATACACAAAGTTCTTTCAAGCGATGAATACTTGCCTCATCTACCCCTTTAAATTTACCCGAGAGCTCATTTTCGATCATCTTCAAAGCGAAATCAAGTTCTAGGGATTCTTCAACCTTGAATTCGTTTTTTGCTGCCTTGTTTAGCATTCGTTTGGCTTGACCTCCCAATGAGATCTCTTGCTCCTCGATCTGCTGATAAATCAATTTCTCTTCATTCTGAAGTCCTATTCGCGAACGAATGCGTAGGTCATATCCTTGAAACGAAGATTCGATCAGCTTCATCGCTTCATCCAGCTTCTCATTATTTCCGATCCACTCAGTATATCTCGAGAAAACAGGAATATATGCCATTTTCACACCGAGTTTTTTCGTGTAGGGAATTGCGATACCAGCTGTGTAATTGTCGTCAACAATAACGCACCAATTTTCTGCAAGGGCATCCAAGTACCAAGAAAAGGAAAACACATCTGCGTTGGAGCTGTTTACTAACTCATCCCATTTTAGCGTATCAATATGTTGCCTTTCAATTAACCTCATATAATATCTTTGAAAGCAACAAAGCGATGATTCGATGCATGTTTATTGATGAACTTCTCAAGCATGCGAACAGAGTATTTTGTGTTACCCTTTGGATGTCCAATCGTGATCATTTTATCCAGGCCAAGATTCACAGCTGATTCCAAACCGGATTCAAGTTTTCTTGCGTAATAGCCATCGGTTGAAAGATGACCAGTTGTATAGCTCAACAGCTGTTGCCATTTTTTGCTGCCGTGCGAGATGAAAGTTCCGTCACCTATCATACGGTGATCTTCCTTGTTCAATTTACCCTTCAAGTAAAGCGACCAAAAGAAAAGTGGAGAATAACGATACGAAGTAATTGGGAATTCCGTCATAAAACCGTTTGGATCCACAAGGGTGATATCCTCACTGAATCGATACTCCGCGTCAGAATCTATGTTTGAAAAGTCAACTGCATATTGATCGGTTACCATTCTAAATCCAGCTATAACTGAAGAATCATAGATAAGTCCAATTTCCTTAAACGTTTCCGCCAGTGGTCCGAAAGGCTGAATACACCAACCTCCAGCTCTGAAAACGGTCACTTCTCGATCAATATACTCTTCAAGTTTAGACTTGTAATTACGTATAATCTGTTTGGCCTCTTCTAATTCGAAATTATTCAGTCTGTAGTGTGAACCAGCATGCATGGACCACTTCCCATTTTCAAATTTTGCTTTTTCCCAATGCGGATGTATGTGCAATTGAATATCGTGCCCTTTAGATAAGACAGTTTTAAGTTGACCCAAGACTTTTGCTCTCTCCTCACTTAATACTTCTATGCTCTCCGAGGCGATCAAATAACCAACATCCACAAAAAATGTATAGCGCACGTTTTTACCTTCTGCAATTTTGAGAAGGTCCTCTGTTGGTTTCAGCATGCACTTTTCAACGGTACCCGAATCGGTCCCAAAGAAAAGTTCGTAGTCAAAAGTGAGTAAGATATTCACGGTTACGAAGATAAAAATCCTGAATAGAAGACTTTAGTATATTTGAGGAAAGTATCACTATGAAGTTCTTAACGCTTTTCCTTGTCTTTTGTTGCCATTTAGGTCTTGCTCAACAGCTGGATCAAGAAGGCCAGGAATTTATTGCCTCTTTCGTCGATGCTGTTCGTGCTCATGACCAGAAGCAAGTGATGAAACATCTGGATAAAAAATACAGAAAAGAGCAAGTTAAATTCCTGGGCGGAAACAAGGAGCAGTTTATCAATGAACTTTTTGCAGGGGCAAACGAAGCAGGTACTTTTATGACTCCGGATTTCAATTCTATTATTTCATTTTCTCAAATAGATGTCAAAGAGATTACAGGAGAAATTCCGACTTATGATGTAGGATTTGAAGTGGACATTCCTGATTACATCTTGTACAGCACGCTTATTCTTGTGCGTAAAAAGAAAAAATACGTTTTAATCGGAGCCGTTGGATAATGAAAGAGATCGAGTACAAATACCTCGTTGATGAGTCTAAGTGGAATGTGCTGAGCAAACCGGAACCACAGGAAATTATTCAAGGTTTTCTTAGTCGATCAAAAGAGCTTGTCGTAAGAGTAAGAGTTAAAGGAGAAAATGGTTATCTGACCATCAAAGGAAAATCCGAAGGTATAGCCCGAACAGAATTTGAATACCAGATTCCTGTAGATGAAGCGAAAGCGATCCTTGCAGAATTTTCTGATAAACAGATCATCAAGAAACGTTACGAAATAACGGATCACGGCAAAACCTGGGAGGTGGATGTGTTTAAAGGCGCACTTGAAGGCCTTATCCTTGCTGAATTGGAAGTTGAAAGTGAAGATGAACAATTTACATTGCCTGATTGGGTAACGGAAGATGTATCATCAAACCCGAATTATTTCAATGCAGTTTTGATAGACAAGTGCTAGTCACGCTTGAGATCACTTCCTTCCAAATCAAAAACGGATGTTCCTGACACAACCTCAAACCACTCATTAAATGTGTCCCATTTGATCTCCGGATAAGTTGATTCGTCGTCAGAAATAGCATTTAACTCATTTGTAAAGATCTTTTTAAAATGAGACTTTAAGATAGGCTCTTCATCCATGAAATCTTCTTCGATCAAATAAACCGTGGGTTCAGAATTTTCATCTAATGAAAAAACCTCATCGATCTTTTCTGACCATTCTATCATTGGCTTTGCCGCCTTCACAATAAAGAATCCTCTATTTGTTGTCTTCATTTTTCGGTGTTTGAATAGGTTCAACAGGTAATTTTTCACCATCAAGATAGCGTGACCATGTCATTTTTCCATAATTAGATTGCTCCATTACATGTCTCCAGTTCATCTCATATCCCAGAGACGAATGGTACTTCATCCAACGATCAGCATTCACATCACCCGTTACAAGAATTAATGTTGTATCATTCACGAATAGTTGCAAGGGCTGATCAGCTACTCTCAATTGATCTCCCGGTTTTATCGAAATACAGTCTTCACCGAAACAATCCAGCCAGTTATAATAGGCGTTTAATAGACTTGCACTGTCTGCATAAACCCATCTTTCATAGATCATTGAATCTTGATCTATACGCAATTGAAATCGATCAGATTTTTTAGGATTAAATCTATTAGGAAAGGCATCATTGTTTAGGCGGATAAGATCATCGATCAAGACGCCATGCGCAAGAAAACTTTGCTTGAAATAATTTGAGGAATCCTCCGCATCCGAAAGTTCTTCGGAAGCATCAGCTGTGTAATCCCTTTCCGAAGAAGGTAAAATATCAGCAAGATCCTTTACTTCCATTTCCTTCTCTTGACAAGAAGCTAGAATTATTAGAATGAAACTTAATGCCGAAAGTGATCGGATCATAGATTGATTTTTTTCAAAAGCTCAACAGTTCTGTCGATATCTGATTTAGAAATATCTAAGTGCGTTACAAATCGTAACATACCAGGACCAAACGCCATAATTTTAACGTTATTGTCTGCCAATTGGTTGATAATCACGTCACGTTTAGACGGGTCGTTTAAAATAGCTACAACGATGTTCGTATCTACAGGAATCACTTCCTTCACCCATCCAAGACCGTTCAGAGTACTCTCCAAGACTCTTGCGTTAGCATGATCCTCTCTTAAACGCTCTACATTATTCTTCAGTGCAAACAAACCTCCAGCTGCTATGATCCCGGCTTGACGCATACCTCCTCCAAAGACTTTGCGGACTCTTCTTGATCTGTAAATGAAATCCTTAGAACCAATCAAAACAGATCCCACTGGAGCTCCAAGTCCTTTCGATAAACAAATCGAAATGGAATCAAAATGGGAACCATACTCTTTAATATCAATCCCATTTTCTACAAGTGCATTCATTACGCGTGCTCCATCAAGATGCAGGGGTAATCCGTTTTCTTTGCAAAACTTACTTATGCGTTTGATCTCTTCAAAATCATAGATCGCACCTCCTCCTCTATTCGAAGTGTCTTCCAGACTGACAAGTTGAGTTAATGGCAAGTGTACATCCTCAGGATTATTGATCCACTGTCTCACATCCTCAACTGTTAAACGTCCTCTGTTACCATGGATCAAACGAACAGATGCTCCAGAGTTTCTTGCTATACCACCACCCTCATACTTGTATACGTGACTGTCCACATTCGTGATCACCTCTCCTCCTGGTTGCACATGAACATTAATTGCAACCTGATTGGTTTGGGTTCCAGAGGCGCAGAACAAACCGGCTTCCATACCGAACATATCGGCTGCATATTGCTCTAACTCGTTTACCGTTGGATCTTCCTGAAAAACATCATCTCCCACAGGTGCTCTCATCATTGTGTCAAGCATTTCCTTGGTAGGTTTTGTGACTGTATCACTTCTGAAGTCGATCATGATTTTAATTTTTTGTGAAATTACTATTGTTCGCTTAATTCATTAAATAATATTGGCTTTTTTTGCCAATATGGAATACATCGTAGTGGCTATAACAGTTCTTTTCGGAGCTGGACTGACCTTCTTCTCGGGATTTGGACTTGGAACCCTTATGCTACCCGTTTTTAGCTTATTCTTCGACCTTCCCGTTGCTGTCGGAGCAACAGCGGTTGTCCATTTCGCAAACAACATCTTCAAATTCGCAATGGTCTCCAAATACATACATATTCAAACTTATTTAAGGTTTGGATTGCCTGCTTTAGCAGCTGCCATTGCTGGAGGATTTGTGCTAACATATTTCGACGCAATCCCCCCTCTTAAGGAATATATGATCGGTGACCATTATTTTCAGATCACTCCAGTCAAAGTAGGAATAGGCTCATTAATGATCTTTTTTGCTTGGTTCGATCTGGATCCGCGCTTTGGTAATTTAAATGTAACAGCACAACATCTGCCCATTGGAGGATTATTGAGTGGATTCTTTGGAGGGTTTTCAGGACATCAAGGTGCGTTCAGAGCTACCTTCTTGACTAAAGCAGGATTATCCAAAGAACAATTTGTTGGAACGTCAAACGCTGTTTCTCTCACGGTTGACTTAATGCGTATGACCGTTTATTTCCTCGGTGCAAAAGCAATACATGGCGAAAGCAAATTACTGGACGCTATATCAGATAGCAAATTGCTACTTGGAACCGGAATCCTTTTTGCATTTTTTGGGACGCTCATCGGTAAAAGGCTCCT
>JBMSGX010000006.1:0-30281 GCA_049416285.1 Crocinitomicaceae bacterium
GATGATCAAGCGGATGTTTTAGCCATAAGTTATTCGACACCAGATATCATTGGTCATGCCTTCGGGCCATATTCAAAAGAGATAGAAGATACATATATACGTCTTGATCTGGAATTAAAGCGCCTTCTGGAAACTCTGGACGAGAAAATCGGGAAAAAGGAATATACACTCTTCTTAACAGCTGATCACGCGGTAGTACCGGTCCCACAGCAATTGGTAGATAAAGGTTTACCGGGAGGGTATTTATTTCTCGACCAGCATGTACCAGCACTTCGTCAACAGTTGACTGCAGCGTTCGGAATTGACCCAATCGAGGCACATGAGAATTTAAATTTCTACTTGAATTTAGAACTCATCAAAGAAAAAGGATTGGATATTTCTGCGATCAAAACAGTAATTATGGATGAGGTTTCATCCTGGGAGGGAGTGAAACGCGTATTCGACACGAAACATTTGTACAGTGCATCTATTGATGATGAATGGAAGGATATGGTTCGTAAAGGATACTATCCTAAAGAGAGTGGAGACATCATGTACATCTTGAAACCGGGTTATTTGCCGAAGTCAACAGATGTAGAAAGCAGTCATAAGGGAACAAGTCACGGTTCAGCGTACAGCTATGACACACACGTGCCATTGTTATGGTATGGGAAGCGCATTCCTGCCGCTGAGGATTTCACACCATTAGAAATAACGGATATCACACCAACATTGGCGCATTTGTTGAATCTACAATTACCAAATGCAGTAACAGGAAAGCCGATTAAACGGATTCTTTGTAAATAAGACTGCATTTTAGGATGCGGTTGGTGCTGGTTGAAGCGATAGCATTACGTCCTACTTTGAGATTGGGGCACCAATGTATGTCCACATCATCACAGAGCACAAAGAAATCTTCACGGTCTTTCTTAGCGACTTTTGCATCATGCAAAATCTTTGAGATCAGTTGAGATCCCTTTACTCCTATTGAAGCGATTTTGTCTCCCTCTTTCCATCGCCTCAATCTAAGTTCCCCGGATAATTTATCCTGATCCAGGTATATGCTACCCTTATCGAAGATTTCTGGTATTTCTTTAACGGATTCAATGAGCAGATCAGGCAAGAGCAATGACTTTTTTCTATCCAGAACAAGGTGATTCTCAAATTTTACGATCCTTTCATAAACTTCATGTTCAATTGGAATGAACTTATTGTTTTCAGTATGGATCAACTTCTTTAACTCTTCGTAGATTGGTATTGGTATGTTTAATTGTCGAAGAACTTCGATCAAAAATTCATCCTCCCAAGATTCTACTGAGTCAATGTTTATTGTATCGAGTTTGAGGATGTCTGAAACGGTCTTTTCAGCTTCTTTTTGTGTTGTTAGATAATTTTCCTGAAAGACTTTCACTAACCGAATAATATCCTTCTGAAAACTTGGAACAGCTTCTTCCATAACAGGAATAAATTCATTGCGAAGTCTGTTTCTGCTATACTTTAATGAAGTGTTTGAGCTGTCTTCGCGCCATTCGATGTTATGCGATCTTGCGAAATCAAGAATGTCTTCTCGAGAGCAATCTAAAAGTGGACGCACGAAGATGTCTCGTGTCTTAAGCATTGCACTTAAACCACGCATTCCCGCACCACGAAATAGATGCAGTATGAACGTTTCGATTTGATCATTTTCATGCTGACCAAGAAGCACAATTCCATTATCATACCGCTCTGCGACTTCTCTGAACCAATTATATCTTACAGTTCTTGCTTTATTCTGTAGATTACCTCCTTCTTTTTCGAGGACTTCATTCAAATCAATGCTTTTAACGAATAGCTTGATATTGTTCGTCTTACAATACACTCGGATGAAGAGCTCATCGCCTTCTGATTCTTGCCCGCGTAAATGATAGTTGACATGCAATGCGATGGGATCATGACCTAGGATCTTAATCGCGTTCAATAACACCATAGAATCAACTCCGCCACTTACGGCTACGAATAATTGAGCGTTTGAAAATTCAGCAATGCTCGATTCAATATTTTTCAGCAATTTATCCATGCTTAAACGCGTCGAGGATCTTACCAACCTTCACTAAACATTCATTGTATTCCTTTTCCGGATCTGATTTGATCGTAATTGCACCACCGACAGGACAGGAAATGTATTTCAGATCGCTATTAAAAATGAGTGTGCGAATAATGACATTCAGATCAAAGTCTCCGTTTGGTTTTATATATCCGATACTCCCGGAGAAAATACCACGTGAGAAGTCTTCGAAAGTATCGATCAATTTCATAGCGGAGATCTTTGGAGCACCCGTCATTGATCCCATAGGGAATGTTGCCCTGATAATAGCGCTCAAAGTAACATCTGGTTTTAGATTACAGGAAACGGTGGAGATCATTTGATGAACAGTATCAAAACTGTAAATTCCAAATAATTCATCTACCTGAACACTGTTTTTGGATGCTAATTTCGATAGATCATTTCGCACTAGATCAACGATCATAACATTCTCAGATCGTTCCTTTGGATCATTGCGAAGAGCTTCCTTAAGTAACTCATCTTCTTTAGAGTTTCTGCCTCGTCGAGTAGTCCCTTTTATCGGCTGAGAGACCAAGTGTTTTCCTTTTCGTTGAATGAATCTTTCCGGAGATCCGCACATCACATAGTGTTCATCAAAATTGAAATAGACGGCATAAGGTGCGTGCGTAATTCTGTTAACGATGTGATAAAGATCAACCGGATCGTCCACCTCCACATTTTCAGCAAAATATTCCTGGCAGTAGTTCACTTCATAAATATCTCCTTGCTGAATATGCGATTTAAGTTTTTCTACTGCAGTCAAATAGTTGTCACGAGAGGTTCGAGCGCTAAAATGAATCTTCTCTTTTGTTCCTGTATCGCTTAATACTCGATCCAGATGCGATTGCGAAAGCTCTTCCCCTGAAAGCAGCATTGGCTCATTTTCTGAAATCTCGTAGACAGTTGTAGGAATCACAGCTATTAAAACCGGGAATTGAGTTTCATCCTTTTGGGATGAGGTTAAATCCTCGATCTCATTTTTCAATTGATAGGAGAGGGCTAAACCGACATATGCCTTCGGATTCTCCTTCAGGAATTCATCAAGTGCTGTTAATGCATCACCTGTATCAATCCTAATAAAGGATTTGACGCCATAGAAATAGAGTCCATTGCCGTTATTGGAGTTATAGTATGCTTCAAACCTATGTTGCATCTTGCTAAATTACGTAAGATTCATGATTTTGACTTCTTGGAATTTGTATCTTTCGGACGCAATGGTGTATAAATTACTCAGGTTCATGATCGGGGCGGCGATGCGACTGTACTATCGAGAGATTAGTGTACGAAATCGCGGAGTGCTTGATGAGCCTGGCCCAAAGATCATTATTGCCAATCACCCAAATACGTTAATGGATGCCTGGATGGTCGGATTCGCGTGTAAACAGCGCATCTACTACATGGCAAAAAGCACTTTCTTTAGTTCTCCTCTGAAGCGATGGTTTTTGGAGAGCCTTGGCATGGTACCGATCAATCGGTCATCTGACGGAACAATGAAGGGAGTGTCAAATGCGGATTCTTTTGAAGCGTGTTATAAGATCTTGAGTGAAGGAAAAACACTTGTCATCTTTCCGGAGGGAACCAGTTTTCAAGAACGCCATTTACGTCAATTGAAGTCGGGCGCAGCTAGAATAGCACTAGAGGCAGAAAAAAGATTTGATAAAAAGTTAGGGGTTAAGGTTGTTCCAATGGGCTTGATCTACTTAAGAGCGGAGAAATTCAGAAGCTCGGTGATGATCAATATTGGGGAAGGAATTCCTGTAGCAGGTTATGTAGATAAATACACCGAAAATGGGATTACAACTGCCAAGGAGCTTACAGAAACCTTTCGAATCAATATGGAGCGACTCCTTGTTAATTCAAGCAATAAGGAACAGGAACTGCTTGTTGACGATATAGTAGAGATCCTCTCTTCGAATTATGAAAGATCCGAGAAGTCCTCCGGAGTGGAAGAGGAGGTTGAGCAAATGCGAAAAGTGAACGATGAACTAAATGCAATCTTGCTTGCGCAACCATGGAAACTTGAGGAAATTGAGGACCTGGTGCATCAGATCAAGTGGAAGATCCAGCAATTTGATATCCGC
The DNA here is from genome assembly GCA_049416285.1 of Crocinitomicaceae bacterium. Taxonomy (GTDB): domain Bacteria; phylum Bacteroidota; class Bacteroidia; order Flavobacteriales_D; family Crocinitomicaceae; genus UBA4466. Next base: position 4,144 of record JBMSGX010000006.1, read on the forward strand.
CCCGACTTCCTTGATAGACGTTACCGTCCCTGGATGTTCATTCGCCAGTTGGTCCTGTCATCACTGATGATGATCATAGGTTTGCCGATATTTCTTTTCGGGATCATCCACAACTATGTTCAGTATAAATTGATCGATAAGGTAATTCTTGCAATGATGAAGGATGTTGAATACTATGCGCCAGTGGCTATTCTCTTCAGTTTGATCCTTTATCCGTTTGTGTATCTGGGCTTCACTTTTGGATTGAATGCATTGATTCCGCTTTCCGACCTTGAATTCTGGTTATACTTCGCAAGTATGCCCATCACCGGAATGTTCGCTTATTATTTCGCTGCTTATGTGAAGCATGTTTCGTTCAAATTGAAATTCATGCTCTTAATGGAAGAGGACAAGACAAAGCTGATCGAGCTAAAACGTCAGCGTGAACAACTGCGAAAGCTGATCTTTAGTTAGTATAATCTAATCCGATCTTACCGGTTAATTTATAGATCTCTAGATAAGTATCCAACTTATTGTATAGATTCTCTAAATGCTGGATCATCGTATTCTCATATGAATTTTGGAAGGATGCCAGATCAATAGAGTTGATCGTTCCTAGATCAAATCTGCGTTGAGCCAATTCCAGAGCACGTTTCGCATATTCAACATTTTCACTTGAAATATTGACCAAGTCTTCTCTTACGGTGTACAGTTCGATCAGGTTTTCCAAGGTCGAAGAAAGTGTTTGCTCCATACTTTCAACGTTGAGTTGGGCTATTTCCTCTTGGATCTTTGCTACCTGTACTGCTCGACTGTTTTTGAAGTTATCGAAGATCGTGTAGCGTAAATTTAGATTCCCGTAATACGCTAAGCTGTTCGTCTCAGCTTCAAATAAGTCATCTTTGATCTCTCGGATCCAATTCCATCCGGGGTTCACGCCGGCTTGAAAGCTTAGCGTTGGGTATAAAAATGAACGACGTAAGTTTGTTCCTGTTTTCTGAAGCTCAAGGTTGATGTATTGATTCTTCAGATTTTTGTTGTTTGTAAGCATTTCATCTTTTGCCGATGCCAGATCAACCTCTTTGATCGCAAGCTCCAACTGATCCGTTAGATTTACGTCTATGTCCAATCTTGTGCTGTCATTCATTAAAATGAACAAGTTGCGCAATGAATTCTTATAGGAGATTTCCTGCAGCAGATAATTCGTGCTGTCGGTTAAGTACTGATTTCTGAACTGAAGCGATTCCAGGGATGTAGTTCCGCTGTATTGTTCTTTCAGCTGGTAGTATTTGAACTTCTCTTGAGACAACTCCATTACAGTTCTGAATAACTCTTTACGCTCTTCTTGAAGCTTTGCAGTGTAGTAGGCTTTCAATACATCCTGTATGGTTGTTTCAATAACAGCCATTGCGTTGTTGGAACTTTGCTCCTCCAGTTGTTCCAGACGTGTTTTCGAAATGCGCACAGCAAAACCAGAGAATATGTTCCAGTTTGCATTGAGTGAAGGATTCAAGCTCTGAGATAAAATGATCCCGGGCGTAAAGGTGAATGGGTTGTTTGTGTTGTCTTGAATGGTGTTATTATTTCCAACTGACAAACTAACTGTCGGAAACATTCCCGCCTCACTCCATGAATTATTTTTCTCATTGATTAGCTGTTGCAGCTCAGCGATCTGTACTTGATAGTTATTTTCAAGTGCGATAACAACGGCTTCCTTCGCAGAAAGATCTGATTGTGCTGTTGAATTTAAAACAGCACCAATGATGAACAGTATACTTGACAGTTTATTCATTGTCTTTCAATTTAAAAGCGGGTTCGACATCGAGAGGATCCACCCATTTCCATGTTTTAATAAAACGTAGTACTCGTCTTCTTCCGTTCCAGTATAAAATTGCTGCTGGATAGAAGAAAAGGATAAATACTGTTCCGAATAACACTCCAAAGGCAATCGAAACGGCCATCGGGATCAAGAATTGAGCTTGCATACTAGTTTCAGCAATGATAGGTAGTAATCCGGCTACTGTAGTAAGTGATGTCAAGATGATCGGTCTAAATCTTGAAGATGCTGCCTCCAATGCTGCACTTTTTATATCCAAGCCCTCTCTTAACAAGTCGTTGTATCGATCAAGGAAGACAATACTGTCGTTTATGAGGACACCTAGTAGTGCTATCATTCCAAATACCGATAGGATCGAAACCGGAATTCCAACGAGTCCATGTCCCATGATGGCTCCGGCAATACCTGCCGGAATAGTCAGCATGATAAGGAAGGAGCTACTTAAGTCATTGAAGTGCAGCGTAAGTATAATGAACATGATGGCGATTCCGATCATACTGATATACATCATCGAGTTTCCAGTCTTCTGTGAACGTTCGAACTGACCTAACCTTACCGTCTTAATATTGGGGAATGCACCCGTTATTTTAGGGATAACGGAATCCGTTATCAGCACGTTCGTATTTGCGACTTCATCCGGATCGACACATTCTGCATCCACACGAATTATTCGCTGACCGTCTCTTCTTTTCAAACTTTCAGGGGCTCTTCCCATATTGAAATCACAGATCTCATTCAATGGAATCGATACACCTGTCATCGTTTTGATACGCATATTCTTTAGATCCTGAAGTGAGTTCCTGTCTTCCTGTGGGTAACGCACCCAGATCTTGACTTCATCCGTTCCGATAATTATACGCTGTGCCTCTTGGCCGAAGAATCCCTGACGGATCTGGGAGAGGACGTCATTCTTCGAGATTCCGTAGATCTCGGCTTGAGGTCTTAGCTCAATATTTACCTCATTTCGTCCTGGAGGCATGTTGTCTTTAATGTTGATAACACCTTCTAACTTACTTAACTCCTCTTTGAACATATTGCGGGCATCGAGTAGTTCAATTTCATTTGTTGATGTAAGGCCAACTTCGATCTCTTTTCCGAATCTGTTGAATCCACCTACATAAAGGTCTTGAGCTAAACGACCTTCAGGAATTTGACGTATTCTTCTATTTATTCTATTCATCAGTGTGTCCACAGGTGTTTTTGTGTTTTCCCCATCGTAGAATACACTAAGCATTCCTGTGTGGTTCCCGGCTTGTCCAAGACTTTGAGAGAAGCCTATATTGCTGGAGAAATATGTAAGTAATGAGTCACCTGATTCTTGAATGATCCGCTCGTTTTCTTCGAATAAAATACGTGTGGCCTCAGCAACGAATACTTTTGTTTTCTCTTTAGAATCTCCGGGCTTATAGGCCGCCTCAACCGTAAAGAAGTCCGGTGAAATATTCGGGAAGAAGGTAAATGAAATTACACCCGAACTAAATAATCCAAGTGTCATTAGGACAAAAAATGTTGGAAAGAAGAAACTTAAGATATACCAGGGTTTTCTTGTTCCTACGATGTTTTGAACCGCTGTGTTGAACCAGTTATCTCTAACGTACTTAATTCCCTTGTCAGCTCCACCGCGTATGATCTCTTCCAAACGAGATTTCGTGAATCCTGCAAAAAACACGATTGCACCGGCAATGATAACCGTAAATGGGAATAGGATCATTCCAAATGAAGGAGATTCAGGGAATAGCGTTGTTCCTAAGTAGATGATTGCTAATCCACCAACAGACATTAGAATTCCTTGCCACATTTGAAGCGTAGTTTCTTTTTCTTCGGAAAGTACAGTCTTGTGACCTAGGTGACCTGGCAAGACGATGAACGCTTCAAATAGCGAGAATGCAAGACATGAGATCACTACAAATGCCATCTCACGCATCATTTCAAGTCCTTCAACAAAAAGAAGCATTGAGAATGCAACGATCGTTGTTAATACAGAAGAGAATACAGATGGCAATACTTCCATTGTTCCTTCTAGTGCTGCTTGCTTTGCAGATTTTCCACGTTCAAAATGGGTATAAATGTTCTCCGCAATTACAATTCCATCATCGACAAGGATACCTACTACGAGGATCATACCGAATAAGGAGATCATGTTGATCGAAATCCCGTAAAGCGTTCCGAATATGAACATTCCAAGGAACGAGAATGGGATCCCAAAGGCTACCCATGCAGATAGCTTGAGGTTAAGGAAAAGTCCAAGAAACAAAAGTACGAGGATCAGTCCCATTAATCCGTTTGATGTAAGAAGATCAATACGCTCATTCAACATTGAATTAAATTCATAGAAAATGTTGAACTGGTAATCGGGATTTGCTTCATTGAACTTCTTCTGATACTTGTGAAGTTCGTCAGAGATCTTCTTAATATCCTGCTCTACTGTTTTTTCGATCTGGAATGATACGGCAGTTTTACCATTGAACTTTGCCTCTTGAGAGCCTTCCGAATAACCAAGAACTACATCTGCTAAATCCTTTACGCGAATAAGCTGTCCATCTAGATTCGTACGGACGATGATCTGTTCGATCTCTTCAGTTGTCACACCGCGATTATTTGATCGGATGTTCATTTCCTCTAGGCCTCCGCGTATCATTCCTGCTGTAACGTCTATATTCTTTGATCCGACAGCAAGGGCGATTTCCTGGATGGTCATCCCAAATCTTATCAGATCATTTTCGCGAACATTGATGCTGATCTCTTTTTCTGGGAATCCGTTCTTTTCAATCTGCGTAATCTCTTTCGTATTGAGAAGGTCTCGCTCAACCTGCGTAGCAAGGTCAGTTAATGCGGTAGTTGGAACACTGTCCTTTTTAGCACTGATACCAATGAAAGCAACGACACTTCCCATGCCTCCCGATTTAATACGGTTGATAATTGGTCGTTCGGCACCTTGCGGGAATGAATTAATGGAATTTACAGCGTTTTCTACATCGCTAAGCAGATCATCCATATCTGTGTCCTGATAGGCCTTAATATCCACTTGTGCAAAGTTCTCGGAAGATGAAGAGTTGATCTCTTCAATACCATCAAGTCCTTTAACTGCCTGCTCAATTTTAATTGTTACTCCTTCCTCCATTTCTGTAGGAGAGGCCCCGGCATAAAATAATGTAACGACAATTCTGTTCGGGTCGAGCTCAGGGAAGAAGGAACGCTTCATGTTTGAGATCGAGAATAAACCGAACATCAAAATAACAACGATTGCCGCATTTACCCAGACAGGACGCTTGATAAAAAACTCAATAACTCTTTTCATAGTACTGCGTTCTAGCGTTCAACACCTTTAAATGAAACACCTTGTTGTTTAGAATCAAACTGTTCTAACACTGCCATTTCACCATTTGCAAGACCTGTAACATAAACTGAGTCGGGCTTCGTTCCGATAATTCTTACATCTCTAAATTTGATCTTATCCTGATCCAGCAAAACCACTTGGTTATTGCTTACAGCCGTACGAGGCAACAAACAAGTATTTTTCGTCACCTCTTGATCAATGTGGAGGTTCAAGTGCATTCCGTTGTAAACCAGTGCTTCTTCTGTTGGCTTGATCGTGTAATACACATCGATTGACTGTGTCTGTTGATTCACAACATTTGAGATACGTTTGATCTTACCGGTACCAACTACCTCATCCGCTGAGTTAGAGAATCGAGCAATGGATTTATCTTTAAAGAAGTCAATGTCGTCGATCGCGATCGGTACTTTTACCTCGAATTCACCTGTTTTGGCAATTCGTGCGATCTGTCCTCCTGGATTTGCGATCGTTCCGGGCTCCATGAAAACGTTCGTAACAGTTCCGTTGAACGGAGCAATGATCACATATTTATCCAGTCTTGATTCAATACTTTTAATGGAGTAATATTCTGAAATGATCGAGCGCGAAGTGATGAACATGCGTTCTTTGTCATTTTTGATCTTAGGAAGCTCCGGAAGTCTGACCGCCTTATTCAGTTCATTCATGAAGTTCATCCATTTTTCTTTCTCTTGTGGAAAGTCTAACTCGATGTCGGGAAGGACGTTCAAGATCATGTTTACAAGCGCTGATCTTCTCGCAGCAAAGGTGTAAAACGATTCTTGGTTATCAATGCGGTAAAGCACATCACCCTTTCTAAATGAAATTCCCTCTTTCATTTCAACATTTCCTTTAAGCAACATTCCTTGAACTTCTGAAGAAACAGTTATGGCAGCGTAGGGATTTACTTGACCGTGTGAAGTAAGAGATAGAGTGTGTTCAAAATTGGACACCTTTTTAGTTGGAAGGTAAACGATTTTAGCTTCTTCTTTGATCGTTTTGGAGCTCGTTTTCTTGTTCGCAGAAAGCACAAAAAAGATCAATCCAAAAATCACAAGGAAGATCACGAGTAATACGATTTGACTTTTTTTCATTTTGTCCGGATTATATCAAAACAAATGTACAATTACAGAGCAGATAAGTTCGGAAATAAGGGAGATTGGTTTGTTAATATTTATGAAGGGTAATATTTCGGGATAAATAAACCCTGGTAAATAAATTGTTAATAAGTGTTGAAAACAATGTTGATAATGAAAGAAAAAGCGACGAAAAACGGATGAAGCCTTTCGTAAATTTGTAATGCAAACACTATAACCACGCGTAATGTTTGGAACGATTTTAAGGAAAAAGGTAAGCGACGAAAAACTGGCAAATGTATTTATTAACGGGATATTTAATTCAGTTGATAACGGTTTTCCGGTTGTTGCGGAGTTCATTAATGAAGATCCGTCTTTCGTTAGTTCACCAAACGTTAATCCAAAGGATACGTATGAGTTTTCATTGATCGTATTTGTTGGAAATCTGACATTTTTGGAAAATTCATTTGATCCGGAGCAGGCAGAAAGAGTAGAGTCGCTTATTTACGATAAGCTTGCAAAGATCTATGATATGTCTAAGGCTGAATTTAAAAGCTTGGTAAAAGACTATAAAAATCTTATCTCCCGTTTGAATCACCCATCCAAGAATATGATCTACGGTATGTCAAAGGCAGTATTTGATAAGTACTCTCTTTATAATTACCAGGATGAGTATTTTAGAAGGATGCAAAGTCCTAATCCGTTGTTCTTAAAAAGAATGGATGAGATCGTGGAGAATTTTGTCTGGGATTGGGATAACTTCTTTAAAAAATATAAGCTGGATTAATTTCGGACGTATACGACCTTCTTTGTTTCGAAGAAGTCGTCCTCAAAAATGTCTTTGATCTCAAAATATTGAATGGCTTTCTTTACAGAGGCCATTTCTTCTTTTAAGTCACCTCCTTTCAAATAGAGAATACCATTCTTTAGATTGTGCTTATTCTCTTTTGCGAATTTCCCTTTAGTCCAGTTTAAGAATTTAGGCATGGCAGTTACCGCTCGGCTAACAATAAAATCAAATTGACCTTTTACTTTTTCCGCACGCTCATGTATTGCCGTAACATTCGAAAGGTTCAGTTCTTGCGCGATCTCATTGACTACTTTGATCTTTTTGCCAATCGAATCAACTAATAAGAACTCTGTTTCCGGAAATAGAATCGCCAGAGGGATTCCCGGGAATCCGCCACCAGTGCCAATATCAATAACCTTGCTTCCAGGATTGAATGCTTGAACTTTAGCAATTGCTAATGAGTGCAGAACGTGTCTGATGTAGAAGTCGTCCGTGTCTTTACGTGAGATTACGTTAATCTGGTCGTTCCAGTGAAGATAAAGTGGCTTCAATGCCTTGAATTGTCCTATCTGGGTTTCTGAAAGATCCGGAAAGTAATGAAAAATAATGTCAGCTTCAGACATGTTAGATCGTGTCTTTGGTGTTCTCCATCATATTTGCGAGGAAGTCTCTAGCTCTAAATAACTGGGCTTTCACTGTTCCAAGCGGAAGGTCCAGTTCTTGGGAGATTTCCTCGTAGCTCAATTCTTCGAAGTAGCGCTTTTCAACGAGAACACGGTAGCGCGGTTTTAGCTTGCTAACAAGCTCACGCATATGTTTCACCTTCTGATTATGCATTACTTCTTGCTCCGGGTCTTTTGCCGTGCTGCGTGCATCAATGTACATGGTCTCACCGTCATCCGTTTTAACCCCTGAATCCATCGATGTCATTTTCAGGCGTTTCTTTCTGATGAAATCGATACAGTTATTGGATGCGATCTTGAATAGCCACGTAGAGAAGGCGTAATTTGGTGAGTACTGTTTTAGTCGATTGAATGCTTTTCCGAATGCTTCAATTGTTAAATCATCCGCATCATCCGGATTCTTAACCATTTTAAGCATCATGAAATAAATAGAGTCGCGGTATCGGTCCATTAGCTCTGCATAAGCACCTTGATCACCTTTAATAGCTGCTTCGACAAGAGTGAGGTCCTTTTTTGCCTTGTCAGATAAGTGATCCTTGTCTACCATTTTTCGAGCTCTTTTTTATCAATCGCGTAGTACATCGTTGGAGCCAGTATTGCGTATACAATATCCATAATTGGCATTAACGCAATGAAATTCTTCTCATTCAGCTGACGCATTGCTCTTCCTAAAACGAACCATTTAATGATCAGTAACAGTGAGTAACTAGCCAGTGTAATCCAGAAGAAATTTGGATCCAACAACAAAATAACAAAGGATATGTTCAGTAAAAGCAGTGTGAGGGGATATATTCCTAACATCAGTTTTTTAATAACCTTGTATCGCTCGGACGTGGTGTAGTGTCTTGATTTCTGATTGAACCATTCCTTCCAGGTTTTAGGAGCTGGGGAATAACAGTAAGAATTAGGGTCGTTGTTGATCGTGTAATTACCTTTTTTTGCGGCCTCTTGAATGAACAGATCATCGTCTCCGGAAGAGATCGCATAATGTGATTTAAATCCATTTACATTGTCGAAGACCGTCTTCGTGTAGGCCATATTCCGTCCAATACCCATGTAGGGAAGACCTGATTTTGCCATTGACATATAATTCATAGCGATCCATGCAGTGTCAAATCTGATAAGAAAGTTTAAAAGTCCTTTTCTCTTTTCATATGGGCCATAACCCAAAACGATCTGCTTTTTCTTGCTGAAGTTTGCAACCATGCCTTTGATCCACTGATTAGATGCAGGTTTACAGTCCGCATCTGTGAACAACATGTGTTCATATTTCGCACGCTTAATTCCTAAGGTAAGTGGAAGTTTCTTTCCGTATTTCAAATGCTGGCTGCGTTCTACTTTGACTGTGCTAAGTTTTGGGTACTGCCGCTCGAGTGCGTTCAGAACATATTGAGAATCATCGATCGACTGATGATTGACTACTATTACTTCGTATTCAGGGTAGTCTTGCTCGAGGATGAAGGGCAGAAACTTATGTATATTTTCGGATTCATTTCTAGCCGCAATGATGATACTTACCGGAGGTAATTCCTTTTGTTTCTCCTTATTATTTCTGTGAAAGGCCAGTCGTCCAAAAATGAAAAGTGTATGAAGTAACTGTATACCAACAAAACATAGAAATATGAAAAAGACATAAGTTCCGAGTGAGTCGTCAAGTATTGGTAAGTAATCCCTCATAAGCACTAGTGAAGCAAAGATCGTGTCCTTTGTTAAATAGATTTATCTTTGTGCGGTTTAATTATTAACAGATTTATGCACTTCACATTAGAAACGACAGATCCAGGTTCAAGGGCCAGGGCAGGAGTATTGATAACTGATCACGGAGAAATAGAAACTCCGATCTTCATGCCTGTGGGAACAGTTGGAAGTGTGAAAGGGGTACATCAAACCGAGCTGAAAGAAGAGATCGAGGCTCAGATCATTCTTGGGAACACTTATCACCTGTATCTTAGACCCGGTTTAGATGTGTTGGAAGCCGCAGGAGGTTTACATCAGTTTATTTCCTGGGATAGGCCAATGCTTACGGATAGCGGAGGTTATCAGGTTTATTCACTTTCAGGAACGAGAAAGATCAATGAAGAAGGTGTTACTTTTCAATCTCATGTGGACGGAAGCTACCATTTCTTTACTCCCGAGAGAGCAATCGACATTCAGCGTACCATCGGTGCAGATATAATAATGGCATTTGACGAGTGCACACCATATCCGTGCGATTACGATTATGCGAAATCATCCATGCACATGACACACCGTTGGTTGAAGCGTTGTTTTAATCAAATGGATCGAACTGAGCCAAAATATGGATATGAGCAGGCATTGTTTCCAATTGTTCAGGGGAGTGTCTACAATGATCTTCGAACTGAGTCAGCAGAGACGATAGCGAGTTTTGATGCGATTGGCAACGCAATAGGTGGATTATCAGTTGGAGAACCGGACGAGGAGTTATACGCAATGACAGATCTTGTTGCTAACATACTACCGAAAGATAAACCGCGTTATCTGATGGGAGTGGGAACACCTGCGAACATACTTGAGTGCATTAGCTTAGGTATTGATATGTTCGATTGTGTAATGCCATCTCGAAATGCACGTCACGGCATGTTATTTACATCAGAAGGGATCATAAATATTAAGAATAAGAAATGGGAAAAGGATTTCACTCCTTTAGATCCAAATGGTCCAACGACTGTTGATAGTATGTATACGAAAGCATATTTACGTCACCTGATCAGAGTAAAAGAGAATCTTGGAATCCAGATTGCGACAATCCATAATCTTGGATTCTATTTGTGGTTGGTGAAAGAAGCAAGAAACCATATTAAGGCGGGCGATTTTGCTTCTTGGAAGGATCAAATGATACCAAGGCTAACAAACAGGCTCTAATGTTTAAGATCATAGATCGATATATCATCAAAAAGTTCTTGCAGACATTTTTCTTCATGCTTGGAGTGATCATGCTGCTTGCCACGGTATTCGATCTTGCAGAGAAATTTTCTGAGTTCATTGAGAATAATGCCACGTTGTCTGATGTAGTATTTGATTACTACGTCAACTTCGTCCTGTTTTATGGAAACATGTTTTCCAGTATGATCATTTTCGTATCTGTGATCTGGTTTACAGCGAAGATGGCTCAGAATACAGAGATCGTTCCAATCTGGAATAGCGGAAGGTCTTTCGGAAGGTTCGTGCGCCCCTATATGATCGCCGCAACTATTCTTATGTTGATCTCTTTGACCTTGAATCATTTTATCATTCCGAGATCGAATAAAGTGCGACTTGAATTTGAAGAAAAGTATTACCGAAGAACGATGTATGTTCAGGATTACTATGCGGAATTTCCAGGCAGTAAAGTGGTATACTTTTCTACCTATAATGCCCAAACAAATTTAATAGAGGACTTCAATGTCGAGCAATGGAACGAAGCAGGTGATCTCGTGAGATCTGTACGCGCCAGAAATGCGGAGAACGAGAAAGGAACGCAAAAATGGGTATTGCATGATTATTACGAACGGATCGTAGGTTTTCCAAATGATCGTATCATAGAAGGTCAGGAAAAGGACACGACCTTTGAGTTTGATATAGGTGAAATGGCTACCAGGGAGAACGTTGCTGAAGCAATGACCTATTTTGAATTAAAAGACTTCATCGAGCGTGAACGCTCGAAAGGAAATCCAATGGTGCCAAACTACGAAGTGGAGCTCTATCAAAGAACATCCTACCCATTTGCAACTTATGTGCTGACGATCATTGGTATTGCTGTCGCCAGTAGAAAGCGGCGCGGTGGAGTGGGTGCCAGTATCGCCTTCGGGTTGATGGTTGTGTTCGTTTACATTTTCGCAATGAAAGTAACGACAGTAGCGGCAATGAATGTTGGATTACATGCCATGTATGCTGTATGGATCCCCAATTTACTTTTTGCCGGGATTGCCTACATGATGTACCGTCAGGCAAAGACTTAATCTACCCAGGATAGTTTTGAAAGGTCCACTTTCATTCTTGCAAATCCAAAGGAAACAGTAACATTTGATTTATCGATCTCCTCTACAGTCCCAATTTGTCGGGTTGCGATCATACGAACTCTTGAACCCACTTTGATCTTGTCGCGCTGATGCTCATCTTTTTTAGGTGCATACTTTTTCACCTTTGGTTTTTTGGATGATTGTGCCTTCGCGCGCTTTGCTTCCTGCTTTACTGTCTCTACCTTAGATTTTTCCACAGCAAGAAACTTCTTTACTTCACTCACAAGTTTATCGTTAACTGTCTTCTTGCGAGAGTTTAGGATGTATCCATCGATAAATCCTTGCATCTTTTTACCAAGCTGTATGTACTTGTTGTTCTTATCGGCATTCGAACGGATGCTGGCAAGTTTTTCCTCGTAATATTCTTTCGTTTCTTTAGAGCTTTCAATTGCTTCTTCAGCATTTTGTTGAGCTTCTGCGTATTCTTCTTTTAGTCGAGAGTAATAGTGACGCTCTTTCTGCAGCTCGCTCAATAGCTTGTCCATACGGACCTTTTGTTCATCAAGCTTTTCTTTTGCAGCTTCTATAATCTCATCTGGAATACCATTGATCTTTGCAACCTCAAAAGTGAAACTACTTCCAGGTTGACCCGGGTTGAAGATATAGGTAGGTTCCAAGGTGTCCGTATTGAACAGCATTGAACCGTTAAAAGCATTCTTCAGCTTGTCTGCCTTGAGCTTTATGTTGGAATAATGCGTTGTTATTACCGCAAAACTTTTCTTGTTATAGAGTCTTTCGAAAATTGCCTCTGCTAGAGCCCCTCCAAGATCAGGATCAGACCCCGTTCCAAATTCATCCAATAGGAACATCGTTTTTCGGTCTGCCAGATCGATGAATGTTTTCATGCGCTTCAGACGGTAAGAATATGTGCTGAGCTCATTGGCAATCGATTGGTTATCTCCGATGTCGCTGCAGATCTTATTGAAAATACACATTCGTGAATTTTCATTTGCCGGGATTAATAGCCCCGATTGCAGCATCAGTTGGAATAGTCCTATTGTTTTTAGTGTAATGCTTTTCCCTCCTGCATTGGGTCCTGAAATCACCAGCATACGATGGAACTTATCTAAGAAGAGCTGTTGTGGAATGGTCTTTTTCCCCAGTTTGTTATTGTTGTGCTGCAGGATGGGGTGGAAGGCATCAGTCAATTCTAAAATAGTCTCTTCTTCGATCCCCGGAAGAATGGCTTCCTGTCTAAATGCAAGACGTGCCTTTGCGTTGATGAAATCGATCTCGGTTAGCAAAGATTGATATCCCTTGATCAGCTCAAAATACATGAACAGGTCCTTTCTCAAAATGCGCAGGATACGTTCTATTTCTTTATTCTCTTCATAACGAAGGGCATCGAGTTCCTGGTTCAATGCAGCGTTCGCATCCGGTTCAATGTAGGTTAGATTTCCCGTGTTGCTACTTCCTAGTATATTTCCTCCAACCTTTTTCTTGTGACTGGATACAACAGTCAGTACTCTTCTGTTTTCAATGAAGGTTTCAGTCGTATCGCCTAGCATGTTGAGTCGTCTCAATTTGCGCGCTTCACGATCGAAGTTTTTATTTACCTCTTTGATGACAACTTTTACTCGGGAACGAATTCCGAATAAAGTTTCGCTGGCATCGTCCTTTACATTTCCGAACTTGTCAAATACTTTTTCAATCAGTTCAATAACTTCTTTCGTGTAGTAGACGTTATTGACAAGATCGCAGAGCAGAGGATAATCGTCGTCTCTTTTATCGAAGAAATGTAAGAGCTCATTGCACAAAACGGACGCCCGATATATACGCATGAAGCCTTCCAGGCTTATAACTGCGTTCTCGATTGGGAGCATTCGAAGCTCCTGGTTCAATTCTTCGAACTGAATTGCAGGAAAGGTCTCACCTTCTTGTTTTATATGAAGCAATTCCTGTGTTATGAAAAGGTCTTTCTTAAGCTGTTTTTGGTTGGAAACAGGTGACAATGATGTACAACGACCTTCCGCTGTTGGACCCACAGTGAATTCCTTCAACCATTCCCTGACGGTGTTGAATTCGAGGTCTTTTATCGTTTGTTCATCTGCAACCATGCTGCAAAGATAGTGGCTTAATTGTCATTTGGAATGGAGATCACGTTGATGATCGGATTGTGGTCAGACAGACGGCGGCTTTCTTCAGACTTGCCATAAACGGCTTTTGGTTCTTCGATATAGCATTCCAGAGTCTTCAGTTGCTGTCCTTTTTCGATAAGTACAAAGTCTATCCATTGCGGTTTTCCCTCTGTAGGATAAAGATCACTGTCTGAAAAATTTGAAGTGGCTTTCACTTCGCCAATTGGTTTTTTGCAGGCCACGTTCAACGTGTCCTTTAGAAAGTCAAAATTGTCGGAACCGTATGGTATATTAAAATCTCCGGCATATATAATTGGCGCATCACGAAGATCCTTTACTTTCTCAGAAAGCCTCTTCAGCTTTTTCACTTGCCTTCTGCGAATAGATTCTCTGTCTTTTCCTCTTCCTGCTTGAAGGTGGGTTCCAACAATATGGATCTTGTTAGAATTGTGCAAAATTGTAGCTGCAACCCCACCTTTTTTAGCCATCTTATCCGCTCCAGTTCCTTTTTTAAAACTCAAATGTTTTGTTGAGAGAATAGAATCTTTTGATGCGATCATAACGCCGGAAGAAATACCCCAAAAACTTACAGGACCAATCTTCGTGAAATATGAATAATCGGATGAGAGTGCTTTCACAACCTTTTTACGTGCTCTCCGATGAAACACTTCTTGAAGGATCAAAACATCAGCGCCAGAAGTATTAAGGTATGATGCAATACTGTCCGCACGCTTGGTTTGTCCGTCTTTTAGAATAGCAGGACGAAGGAAAACATTCCAGGAAAGAACTTTAATGGAGTCTGTTTGTGAGACCCCTAGGTTAATGGAGAGGCTTACGAACAGTACTACAATTAATCTCATGTTTTTAATTCTTCGCGACCATCAGAGTGTTTCGCGAACCTTTGCTTGTCTTTTCCGTGCGTCTGATCGTTTTTTGGCCATGGCCATCCTCCGAACTGTGTTCGTTGGTAATCCATGAATGCCTGTTGGATCTCTTCGCGCGTATTCATTACGAAAGGCCCGTGCTGAACCACCGGTTCATTGATCGGTTTACCCTGTAATATAAGAATTTTCACTGCAGAATCAGCTGAGTTGAATGTGACATCCTGCTGTCCATCCAGTTCAATCGAATGATAATCAGGAATTGTTGTTTCATCTATCGTCAAATTCGACCCTTCATAAAAGAAAGCCATACGATTAACTTCCTGGGCAGATTTTGGAATGGTCAGCCTTGAGTTTTTGTCCATATGGATGTTCAGGATCATTACATCGTTATCTGTTTCATGTGCCCAAGAATTTGGAGGAGGCGTCGGTGCTGATAAGTCTTTAAAGTTTCCCGCAATGACTTCGACCATCACCTTATTATCATTGGCATCCATTTCTGAGAACACAGGAATTGATTCTGTCCACATCATTTTAAAATGCGGATCAACCATTTTGTTTTTCTTTGGTAGGTTGATCCAGATCTGGAACAACTCAAGCGGATTTTCATCCTCACTCTTAAGGAGTGGGAACATTTCAGAGTGTAGGACTCCTTTGCCTGCGGTCATCCATTGAACATCTCCGTTCCCATATCTTCCAGCGGCTCCCGTTGAATCTGCATGATCAACCAATCCCTCTCTTACCACAGTAATCGTTTCGAATCCCCTGTGTGGATGTTGCGGAAAACCAGGAACAGAGGCGCCGTGATACATACGCCATCCATCTTTTAATAGAAAGTCCTGTCCAATTTGCCTTCCTTGTAAGAGTGTTGGGTCAGGTCCCAAGTTCTCATTTCCCACAGGATATTTGTCTTCATGATGGACGCAGAATAAAAACGGATCCATTGTTTCCCATTGGAACCCCATTGCCTTCACTCGCTTGATCTTATTCATTTGTTTTTTGTTGTCTTCAACCGTTTTAGAATTTATCACAAAAGGTGACAGTGCTACACCAATTGACCCCAAAGTCAATTTACCAAGGAATGCTCTTCTGTCTTTCGATTTATCTCTGTTTTTCATGATTCGATCGTTGAAATATATACCCTAAAGTAAAATAATTTACCATGGTATTTAAATTTGAGAGCAATATTTTTTTCTCCGTTTATAAATTCATACCTTTAGGCGAACTATAATACTCTTTACTAAAAACGAACTCTTATGAGAAAACTAACTTCATCTTTGATGATAGGTGTGTTCGCGCTTTTAACGTCGTTTACGTACGCTCAGAAGACAACACATTTCGATCAAAAACCCCACGTACCCAATGAAATGTTGGTACAGGTTTATGCTAACACGAGCATCAAGGGGATTTTACACAGGGCACCTGAAAACTATGGTGTTGAATTAGTGGAGCAGGTATCGCCACAGATGCGTGTTTGGCTTATCAAATTCGATGATCTTTCGGTATCATCCCATCAGATGCAAGCTTGGCTTTACAAGCAGCCAGAAGTAAGCATCGCAGATTACAATTATTATGTAGATGTGCGCTCAACTCTACCTGGAGACCCATCTATCACACAGCAATGGCATCACAATAACACTGGGCAGACTGGTGGAACGGCAGATGCTGATATCGATTCTGACCTTGCATGGGACATCACAACAGGTGGTACGACTGCAACCAACGATGATATTGTTGTTTGTATGGTTGAAGGTGGCGGAGGTAACCTGAATCACCAGGATCTTCTCCCTAATGCTTGGGTAAACACCGGTGAGATTGACGGTAACGGTATAGATGATGACGGTAACGGATACGTTGATGATTACGCTGGATGGAATACAGGAAACAATACGGACGACTTCGGTACAGGAGGACACGGTACTAACTGCCTAGGAATGATCGGAGCGAAGGGTGACAACGGATTAAATGTAGTTGGCGCTAACTGGGATGTTAAGTTGATGGTAGTAAACATGGGTGGAGGATTGACTCAAGCCAATGTAATTGCTGCTTACACTTATCCACTTACACTTCGTCAACAGTGGAACAACTCTGGGGGTACTGAAGGAGCATTTGTTGTTGCAACGAGTGCATCGTGGGGTATTGACGGAGCGAACCCAGCGAGTTACCCACTATGGTGTAATTTCTATGATACATTAGGTTACTACGGAATCTTGAATGTTGGAGCGACAACAAACTCTAACTTAGATGTGGACACTGCCGGTGATATGCCAACAGCATGTTCCAGCCCTTACATGATCGGCGTTGGTAGGACTGACCATAACGATAATACGGCAGGAGGATATGGAGATCAGACCATCGATTTCGGAGCTCCTGGAATTAACGTGGTTACGACAAACGGTACTACAGGAATCACAACAACTACTGGTACTTCATTCGCATGTCCACTGACAGCGGGAGTAATTGGTCTGGCATACTCTATACCATGTCCGAGTTTTATGAGTTTAGTACAGTCAAACCCACAAGGTGCTGCAGACATAGTTCTCCAGGCGTTATGGGATGGAGTTGATCCGAAAGCACAGCTTGCAAATAAGTTTATCCATGGTGGACGCTTAAACGCTAAAAACACTCTAGATGAATTAATGACTGTTGCTTGTAGTGGTACACTTTGTCTTTCTCCATCAAGTGTTTCAAATTCAAACGTTACTGATAATTCAGCGGATATTTCGTTCACTGCATATGCTTCTGGTGATGAGTCGTTAGTTTATTGGAGACCGTCAGGAGCTGCTACATGGACTGAGATTAGCAACGCAACATCTCCTGTGAACCTTACAGGGTTGATGGGCTGTACAGAATATGAATACTACACAGCTACTGTATGTGGAACTGATACCAGTTCTTCATCTGCCATTCAGACATTCACAACAACAGGATGCGGAAACTGTATAGACCTTTCTTATTGTGCTAATGCAGCGACAGACGGCGTAGATGAGTGGATCGATGCATTCACTATTGATACTTACACAAATAACTCAGGTAATGACGGAGGATATGGTGATTACACCGGAGCTGGTTCGATTATGCTTGATGAAGATGCTACATACAATATCAGCTTAGATATTGCCTGGTCAGGTACCCTTTACGACGAGCAGTCTCGTATCTGGATCGATCTTGATCAGAGTGGTACATTTGAGGCAGGTGAGCTAGTATTTGATCAAGGTGTTGCTGATCAGTCGGCAACAGTTACAGGAACAATAACTATACCTCCGGGTACTCCACTTGGATCTACGAGAATGCGTGTGCAAATGGCTTACTTAGGAACTGGTCAAACAACCCTTCCTGACGTATGTGAGCCAAGTTTTACTTGGGGAGAAGTTGAAGATTATTGTGTTGAAATTACGCAAAGTGTTATTTGCGGAATGACAACAACAAGTACGGTAACGGATCCTCAGTGTTCAGGACAGGATGATGGAGCTGTTTCAGTTGTAGTTTCAGGAGGAACACCTGGATACACATATGACTGGGGTGCGACTGCAGGGGACGTAGATAATGTATCTGGTCTTGCGCCAGGAAACTATTCAGTAACGATTACGGATGGTGTTGGATGTGATACTACGATCAACTACACACTTACATACCAAACTACGATCACATTGAACACAACTGGTACGAATGTTACTTGTTTCGGAGCGATGGACGGTTCAGCTACAACTGTAGCTTCCGGAAGTACAGGATATAGCTACCAGTGGACAGGAGGTCCAGCTGCTGATACGTACCCTAATATAGGACCTGGATCGTATACGGTAACTGTAACAGACGGTAACGGATGTGAGGCGATCGATATCGTTTCAATTACTGAGCCTGCTGAGGTAGTTGCAGGGTTCACCCAGTCAACAACAAGTATGACCGCGAACTTAACAAACACTTCTACAGGCGGAACATCTTACTTATGGGATTTCGGCGACGGTTCAACATCTTCTACATTCAATGCAACTCATGTTTACACAACTCCGGGTACTTACACGGTTTGTTTGACTGCTAACTCGTCTTGTGGAAATGATTCGACATGTCAGTTCGTTGTTGTAGACAACGTTGGATTGATCGAGAATGCGAATGAGTTCATCAAAGTATTCCCGAATCCAGCAAGTACTGAAATCAATTTTATGATCGACGGTATTGATGTAGCTGCAATTGAGATCATGGATGTTGTAGGTAAGGTAATTGCTCGTCAGGAAGTTTCTGGACAAATCACTACACTGAATGTACAGAGCTACTCTAACGGAACTTACTTCTACAGAGTAATGAATACTAACAATGAAGCGATCCACACGGATAAGATCATTGTGCATCAATAATTAATTTGATTTATCAGAAAAGCCTTTCAGTTTGAAAGGCTTTTTTTTTACACTTGCATTATGAAAATTGTATCATTCAATGTGAACGGAGTCCGAGCGATCATTAAAAAGGACTTTATAGAGGATATGAAGCAAATGAATCCCGATATCCTTTGTCTTCAGGAAACAAAAGCGACTGTGGAACAGTCGATCGAAGCGTTATCAGCTTTTTCTGATTACAAGATATTCGGAAATGAAGCTGAAAAGAAGGGGTATTCAGGAACAGCAATACTCACGAAACAGGAGCCGATTTCTGTGAGCTATGACATTGGAATCGAAGCGCATGACAATGAAGGGAGAGTGATCGCATTGGAATACGCGGATTTTGTATTGGTGAATGTCTATGTTCCCAATTCAGGGTCTGATCTGAGAAGGTTAGATTACCGTCAAGAATGGGACAAGGCATTTCTAGACTATTTGAAAGGTCATGAAAAGAATAAACCGGTGATCGTCTGTGGTGATTTTAATGTTGCCCATAAAGAGATCGATCTGGCACGTCCTAAACCCAACTATAATAAGTCCGCAGGATTTATGCAGGAAGAGATCGATGGGATGGATGCATATACAGGAAACGGCTTAATAGATACTTTCCGTCTGTTACATGAGGATGAGGTAAAGTATTCTTGGTGGAGTTATAGAGGAGGAGCGAGGTTTAAGAATGTTGGCTGGCGGATTGACTATTTTTTAGCTTCTGAGAGCATCAAAGACAGGATAAAGACCGCTGAAATTCACAACAGCATAATGGGGTCCGACCATTGTCCTGTATCAATAGAGTTTGAATAAAAAAGGGGATGCAATTGCATCCCCTTTTTTATTCTAGTGTATAGAGCTTATTTTTTCTTTGAACAACAAGACTTAGTAGTCGTCGTTGACGTTGAGCTGCAAGATCCAGCTTTTGTTGTAGAAGTTGTAGAAGAACAACAAGCACCTTTCTTCTTCTTTTTCTTCTTCTTGTCATCGTCTTTTTTTACAGTGATCTCTACACCGTTGTCAGCTGTTACATTTGTAGCGGCAGATGCTGTTCCAACAAACATCATAACGCTAAATAGGAATAAAATTTTTCTCATAATTAGTTGATTATCTGTGTTAAAATTACAATTATCCTTTTAAAACACCAAGCTTTGTAACTCTTCCTTGGACCTTATCACCGATTTTTACAGAGATTTCTGTATCCAGCGGAACCAAAACATCAATTCGTGATCCAAATTTAATGAACCCAAACTCTTCAGCTGAATTCACTTTTTGATCGGGTTTCACGTAGTAACAAATTCTGCGAGCAACCGCTCCTGCGATCTGCCTGAACAATACTTCCTTTCCATTTTTATGCTCCGTCACGACAGTCGTACGTTCGTTATCTGTACTACTTTTTGGATGCCATGCGACTAAAAATAATCCTGGATGATATTTTACATACTTGATGATCCCTGAAATTGGATTGTAGTTAGCGTGCACGTTTAACGGCGACATGAAAATACTTATCTGGATACGCTTATCTTTAAAATACTCAGTCTCTTCAACCTCTTCGATCACAACAACCTTACCATCAGCAGGGCAAACAATATCGAGTTCCTCATGGCTGAACGTTCTTGAGGGAATTCTAAAAAACTGAACAACAAGAATGAACATTACTACCACGCCTATACTCAACAGTATGAACAGCCAAAGCCATTCGGTGTAAGTGTAAAGTAGGTAATTCGCAACTTGAATTGCGCCAAGAATTAGTGCGGAAATAAGAATGATCAAATAGCCTTCTCTGTGAAGTCTCATAGTGTTTAATTAAAGCACAAAGGAATAAATAAATATCCAAAAGAAATAGAAAGGTGCAACAAATATAGTTGCATCAAAACGATCCAAAATTCCACCGTGTCCGGGAAGAATATTTCCTGAATCCTTGATATTCAGATCACGCTTCATTAATGACTCTAAGAGATCGCCTACTATCGATAGTGGTGATATGATTACGGCAGAAATGATCCAGAACACAAACTCTTGTTCCGTGAAGTAAGCGATAAGAATTCCGCCTGCAACGGTAAACAAGAAACCGCCGATCGTACCTTCCCATGTTTTCTTAGGCGAAACACGCTCAAACATTTTGTTCTTACCGAGGAAACGACCTGAGAGGTATGCAAATGAATCATTGATCCATATGAGTATAAACATCCCTAAGACTAGCGGAAAGCCTGTATGTGGTTGGTTGGCAAGAATTGTAATGAAAGTGAATGGCAGAACGAGGTAAACAATACCGAAAATATTTATAGCCATGTTATTCAAAGGCCGTTTCGTTTTTCGCCATAATTCCAGCAGAAACAGGATAAAAGCGAGACAAGGAATAGTCATAAGCGTCCAGGCAGGTATCCAACCTAATGCAGCACCAATTGATAATCCATAAATGATACATGCGAAGACAGTGCTTGTTTCCCAGTTCACTTCAAAACGTTCGCCAGATTGGAAAAGTCTGTAAAATTCTATAATTCCTAAAACGAAATACACGCTGAAAACACCTACAGCTGCCTCTTTACTAAACAGAACCGGGAAAATTATACTTGATATAAATACAAGCCCTGTTAGCGATCGAACGACCAAATTATTCATGCCCCGAATTTAGCAATTTCCGCGCTTCGCTCTCATTTTCTTTGTGAACCTTGAGATAAATATAACCGAAGGCATTATAAGAAGAATCCCGCTGATCAAAAATGATCGCGGGAATTCCTTCATCCTCTAAAAGGAGTTTTTTAATACGAATTGAATACTCATCAGTGCTTTCGTCAATGGTTACCCATTCAGACTCATTCACCAGTTTTATCTTCTGGAGTATCCTGCTGTTCAGAATTCGATTGATCCAGTTCTTCATTCGTCGTTTCTTGTTCACCTTTAGTATCCACTGAATTACTTGAAGTTTCCTCAACAGCGCTAGAGTCCTCTTGCTCCGTTGACACTTCCTGTTCATGCGTTGTTATTGTTGCATCAACTGTTTCTTCTTTATCCCATGGGCGTTTACCGAAGATTTCAATGAGGTCTTCCTTAAAGATAACTTCTTTTTCTAAAAGTTTTTCAGCTAGCCTTTGAAGCTTATCTTGATTGTCGGTAAGTATCTGAAGGGCTCTTTGATACTGCTCCTCTACCATCTTGCTCACTTCATCATCGATAACTTTGGCAGTATCCTCTGAATAAGGCTTAACGAATGAATTGTTTCCCTGCGGATCATAGAAAGAGATGTTTCCTACACGCTCATTCAATCCGTAAATAGAAACCATTGCATACGCTTGTTTCGTTATCTTTTCGAGATCACTCAATGCACCTGTACTGATCTTTCCAAAAGTAAGCTGCTCTGCAGCACGCCCACCTAGCGCTGTACACATATCATCAAGGATCTGCTCAGTTGTTGTAATGCTTCGCTCTTCCGGTAGATACCAGGCAGCTCCCAATGACCTTCCTCGTGGTACGATCGTTACTTTTACTAATGGATTTGCGTGTTCCAAAAGCCAAGAGGTCGTTGCATGTCCTGCTTCGTGATATGCTATTGCTTTTTTCTCTTCCGGGGTAATGATTTTATTCTTTTTCTCCAGTCCTCCTATGATCCTATCTACTGCGTCAAGGAAATCTTGTTTTTCAACATTCTTTTTTCCTTTCCTTGCTGCAATTAATGCAGCCTCGTTACAAAGATTTGCAATGTCCGCACCTGAGAATCCAGGTGTTTGTTTTGCGAGGAAGTCAATATCCAATTCTTCGGCCAATTTGATAGGCTTCAAGTGAACCGCAAAAATCTCCTTACGCTCATTTAGATCAGGCATATCAACGTAGATCTGTCTATCAAATCTTCCAGCACGCATTAAGGCGCTATCAAGAACGTCAGCTCTGTTTGTTGCTGCAAGGATAATAACTCCGGAATTCGTTCCGAATCCATCCATCTCAGTTAAGAGCTGGTTCAGTGTGTTCTCACGTTCGTCATTTGATCCAAAGCTGTTGTTCTTTCCACGAGCACGACCAATAGCATCGATCTCATCAATGAAAATGATAGAAGGTGCTTTTTCCTTTGCTTGTTTGAATAGGTCACGAACTCTTGAAGCACCAACCCCTACGAACATCTCAACGAAGTCTGAACCAGAAAGGGAGAAGAATGGCACTTGCGCCTCTCCAGCAACCGCCTTAGCAAGTAATGTTTTACCCGTCCCCGGAGGTCCTACCAGCAATGCTCCCTTTGGAATTTTTGCACCAAGTGCTGTATATTTTTTTGGGTTCTTAAGGAAGTCAACGATCTCCTCAACTTCTTCTTTGGCTCCCTCTAGACCTGCGACATCATCGAATGTCACATTTGTGCTCTTACCCTTATCATACACCTGTGCTTTCGACTTACCAATGTTGAAGATCTGTCCTCCGGCTCCGCCCCCAGCACCACCTGTCATTCGGCGCATGATGAACATCCAGATTGCCACCAAAATCAGTATTGGTAAAAGGAAGCTCAATATATTTCCGATATAATTGATCTCTTCTTTAAAATCATATTCGATGGTCGGTAACTCTTGTGCTTTCAGTTCTGCATTGATTTCATCCATCTTCGTTTCAAAGTACCCAACATCTCCGATGTCAAATGTCAAAACCGGGTCAGCCCCTCCAAAGCGATTTCCGTTTTGAAGTAGCTTCTTGATGTTCGAATAATCATCGGTCTCCTGACTTTTAACAAAGTCTTTCCCGTCTGTGGATAGTTTAAAGTCTACACGGGATCTGTTAATGATCGCTACGTCTGAAACATAACCTTGCTTAGCAAGGCTGTAGAATATTTTACTACTTTTTAATTCTGTACCACTCCCGCCTGCAAAGAACAGCTGCGCCGCAATCAATGCAATACCGATCAATGCATAGATCCAGTATATTGAAAATGGATTTTTATTCGTTTTCTTGTTGTCGCTCATTTCTTAACTCAAATTTGGTATGTCAGTTCTTTTGGCATCGGCCCAAAGGTCTTCCAGGTCGAAAAATTCTCTTGTCTCTCTTAAAAATACGTGTGCAACTACACTCACATAGTCCATTAATATCCACTCTCTGTTCTTTTGTCCTTCTGTGTGCCAAGGTTTGTCCTTGAGTTTTTTACGTGTCTCACGCATAACAGAAGCACTGATCCCGTCTATATGGGTGTTTGAATCACCCGAACATATCACAAAGAAGTCACATACTGCACTTGGGATTTCGCGAAGGTCGAGAACAACGATGTCTTTCGCTTTATTCTCCTGCATCCCTTCTACAATTGTATCACAAAGTAATTTCGAGTCCTGCTCCAAAAGTTCTTTACTCATTTACGATTTATAAGCTTTACAAAGCTAATTTATATTTCGATAAATCATTAATTTCGGGACTTTCACCATATGATCGGTCAGAAAATAATATCATTATCTGTCGTTGATTCAACGAACAATTATACTGCCAAATTACATTCTGCGCATGAAATAGACCATGGAGCGGTAATTTTGGCAGAGAATCAGTCAAATGGCAGAGGTCAAAGGGGTACAGAATGGCAGTCCGAACCTGGAAAGAACCTAACTTTTTCCTTTTTGCTCACTGAAATCGACCTGTCAGTGATGGATCAGTTCAGATTGAATCAGTTGACATCATTAGCATTAGTGAATTCATTGTCAGACAAAGGGCTCCATGCAAAAATCAAATGGCCAAATGACATTTATATCGGTCGCAACAAAGTTGCTGGAATGCTCATTGAGAATAGTATAGGTAGTACAGGGTTGAAAAGCAGCATCATAGGAATTGGATTGAATGTAAATCAAGAAAGTTTTGGTGACCTTCAGGCAACGAGTCTAAAAGTAGAAACTGCAAAAGACCACAATATACATGAAACACTATTTTCATTCATTTACCATTTCAATGAGCTGTTCGAGCTACTTGACGAACCGGAGGTCTTAACCAAAAATTATCTGGAAAAGTTAATGGGGGTGAATGAATCGATCAGTTTTTCTTACAATGATCATGAATATAACGGTCACGTGAAGGGTATCGATCAGATCGGAAGAATAGAGTTATTTGCTGACGGAAAAGATCACGGTCCGTTTTCCCTCAAGGAAGTGTCCTTTATTATTTAAACTTCTCCTGAAGTTTGTTCGACATGTAGTTGAACAAGTTTGTAAGCGGTTTTTCCACCATCATCTTTAAGAACATATTTACCTCACCGTCGAAATGGATGAAACCCTCACACTGATCTCCTTGTGAAGAAATGTTGATGAGGAGTTTGAATGGAAAAGGAGTTCCCTCGCCTGATTTTAATTTGATTACATCCAATCCGTCATTTCCATCCTGGATAAGCGAAATAATAACTCCACCCTGTACTTTGAACGAACATTGTTCTTTGTCGGATTTAAAATCTGAGATCTTATCTTGGGGTAATAACTCCTTGATGTTATTTGAATCAGTTAGAAAATCAAAGATATCCTGCTGTGAGGCGTTTACAACTACTTTATTGCTGTCGATTTTCATAAGGCAATTATTTATTCCAGCTATTAGGATCTTTACGCCACTCTTCTAGAGTGTTCAAGTCGGACTCGGAGATCGTGTTGTTCTCCAGTGCCTTCTTCAAAAGAACATCATAATTAGATAACGTCAGGAATGGACATTTTGCATTCTTAAAGTTTTCTGTTGCCAGATCAAAGCCATAAGTAAAGATAGCAAGCAGACCCTTTACATCAAGTCCTGCATCGCGCAGTGCTTCTACCGCTTTCAAGCTAGATCCACCTGTAGAAATTAAGTCTTCGATAACAACAACACGTTGCCCCTCCTCAAAATAACCTTCTACTTGGTTACCCATTCCATGCTGTTTAGCTGAACTTCTCACATAAATGAAGGGCACACCAAGTTCCTGTGCAACTAGCGCACCTTGTGCAATTCCGCCTGTTGCTACTCCAGCGATCACGTCCGGTTTTCCGTACTGCTCGAGAATGGCTTCCGCAAACATCTGACGAATAAAAGTTCGAATGTTCGGATATGACAGTGTTACCCGATTGTCACAATAGATCGGAGATTTAATACCCGATGCCCATGTAAACGGCGATTGCGGATTAAGCTTAACCGCT
>JBMSGX010000007.1:0-27518 GCA_049416285.1 Crocinitomicaceae bacterium
CCAACAGGTAACGCATCTACCCATTCCGTAGAAGTCAAACCAGCCATGATCACGAGTTCCTTAATTCCGTTCAATAGAACATCTAACGTTCCGGATGCTCTTAAAAGTGCTATAGCTGCAAGGATTGCGATTAGATACGGTATGATCTTAATAGCTACATTAAATCCGTCTTTTGCTCCCTCAATAAATGAATCGTATACATTTACCTTTTTACGCATCGCCATCAATACAAAGGTTGTGATGATACCAAAGATCAATAGGTTACCTCCAACACTTGATATTGTTTCCCCTTGTTCAGGATATTGCAGCACATAATATACGAGTCCAAGTATGAGTGCCGTAAACGTTCCGAGGTAAGCTAGAACCGTTTTATTCAAAAGGTTGATCCGTTGCTTGATTGAAACGATTATCAATCCAGCCAACGAAGCGAAATAGGTGGAGACTAGTATTGGTAAAAAGATAATGGATGGAGATTCCTGGTAGTCAACTGTAGCAAGCAATGCGAAAATTGATACCGGAATAATAGTTAGTCCTGATGTGTTTAACACCAGAAACATGATTTGTGCATTGGAAGCTTTTTCTTTTTCAGGATTCAATGATTGCAGTTCATTCATGGCCTTTAACCCAAGTGGCGTTGCGGAGTTATCCAGACCTAACATGTTGGCACTGAAATTCATCATTATAGCCCCAACAGCGGGATGATCTTTTGGAACATCGGGAAAGATCTTTGTAAACAAAGGAGACACGAGTTTGGCCAGTTTATTCACTGCGCCGCCGTTTTCACCGATCTTCATTATTCCCATCCATAAGCAGATTGCTCCAGTTAAGAAAAGGGAAACTTCAAACCCTGTTTTACCAGCACCCATTAGGGCTTCGAACATTTCCTTAAATATTTCGGTGTCCTTCCAGAAGATCAGCTTAGAAAGTCCTACAGCCATAGAAACCAGGAACATTCCAATCCATATGCGATTCAAGATCATAGTACAAATATGCTTAGAAAAATATAATTCTATTGGGGTAGTACTTATTTTCTAATTTACCAAAAGTTAAATATCTAACATTACTGTTATAAAAATAAATAATCATAGCTGGTAAATATTCGATGAGAGATCTAATTGACTCGAAATAACAATGCATGCATAGTTTATATTGGCAACCAGTTGTTGATATACAGCGTTTTATAAATAGACTAAACCAAAAACACTAAACCATGAAAAACCTAATTCTAACTATCGCTCTTTGCCTAACCACAATCACTAGCTATGCTTTAACTTGTCTTTCCATAGGAAATGGAGATTGGGACGATCCACTTACTTGGAGTTGTGGATCTGTACCCGCCCCGGGAGATACAATTATCATATCGGTTGGTGATACAGTTACTCTAAATTCTACAGAAATACTGCTCGGCGCTCCAATGCTCATTGTCGTAAACGGGTATTTTCTTTTTGACACACCTGCGGCTAAGCTTCACTTAGAATGTGGGTCTGAAGTAGTTGTTACTCCAACAGGTGAGATTGCATCGAGTGGTGTGGGACAACCAAGTCATAACATTAAGATATGCGGCCAAGAGGTATGGCAGGGATTCGATGGGCCTTTGATTGGTCCGGTGATTTTAACTGGCCCCTTACCAATAGAACTCGTCAATTTTGAAATTGAACAAGGCAATTCTGTCGTAATAGCGCAATGGGAGACAGCGTCAGAATATAATAATGATTACTTCACGCTTCAAGGATCTCTTGATGGAGCGAATTGGTCAGATCTTCTTAATGTGAATGGTGCCGGAACGACAAGTGAAGCACAATATTATCAAGAGGAATATGATAACCGCGAAAGCAAATTCCCTTATTACAGACTGAAGCAAACAGATTTTAACGGAAGCAGCTCTTTTTCAAAAGTTCTTACAGTTAAAATGATTCATTCGCCATCTTTAACAGCTTTCCCGAATCCGGTTAATGGGTCATTCGTAACAGTTATATGGGAAGATGCAAACGGTGTTTTTGATGTCCTTGTAACAGATCTTTCAGGACGTAATGTAGCGCTGGAAAGAAGCGTATCGAATGGTCAAGTTGTTTTCGATACTGACGAATGGTTATCAGGTTATTATTTAATCCAAATTCGAGGAAACGGTATTAGCGAGCAAGTAAAACTGGTTAAGCCTTAGGTTCATTCTCCAAACATATCGAAATAAAATTCTGAATAACTATCGCCCCGTGGTTCCCTGAAACTTCGGGGTGAAATTGCACTCCGTAGATTGCAGCATCTCTCTTTTCCATAGCTTCATTCACACAGCTGTCCGAACTTGCTAATAATTTAAAACCTTTAGGAATTGAAATAGTTTCACAATGGTCTTCCATCATTGAGATCTCTTGCGGCAATCTGTTGAAAAGGGGAGAATCTTCGAGAACAGAAATTTCTTCCATATCGCTAATCGTTCTCATTTTACTAGCTATGCTACCGTACTTAAGACCGATGAGCTGATGTCCAAAACAAATCCCCAGTAGAGGTTTCTTCGTTTCAAGAATACCATTTAAGACTTCTAGATATGGATCAATATTTTGCTCTGTTAAAAGAATGGGTGCTCCTGAAATGATTATACCTGTGTATTTATCTAAGGTGCTTGCTTTCAAATCGAATATTCCGATTTCATCTACATCGATCTCGTCATCAACGATCTGCGTGATGAATCTGGTTTTGTTCGAGCCGCAATTAATAACGAGAATCATAAGTCTAATTCTCCAATTCCCTGGCGAATAATTTCCAATCCTCCATCGGTACAATCAACAATGGTTGAAGCAACCAGATTACCATATCCGCCATCAATTATCATGTCTGCTTTCTCGTCAAATCTTTCATAGATCATGTAAGGATCGATAAAGTAGTCCTGGATCTCATCTTCTGAGTGAAGTGAGGTGGTAGCGATTGGGTTACCTAGTTCACGCACAATTTCAACAATGATCTTATTGTCGGGAATTCTGATTCCAATTTCTTTTCTATTCGTGTCGAAAAGCCGCGGTATTTCATTCGTAGCTTCGAGAATAAAGGTAAATGGACCCGGTAAACTCTTGTTTAGAATTCTATATGTTGGGCGGTCAATGTGACGAACATACTTCGAAAGATCACTCAAGTCCGGACAAATAATAGAAAAGTTCGCCTTACTAAGTTTAATGTCCTTGAGTTGAGCTAATTTTTTTAAAGCCTTCTTGTTGTATAAGTCACACCCCATGGCATAGACTGTGTCTGTTGGGAAGATTATAATTCCTCCTTTTCGGAGTAATTCAACAGCTTGTTGAATCAAGCGATTATCAATGTTGTTCTCGTTGATCTCTACTAACATGCTACGAAGTTAAGTAATTCTTAATCAGCCGTGAATATAGTCGCATGAATAGCCCTGTGATCACTTAGAGGTTCTTCTTGAATCATGAAGTTACGAGCTCCGAGAATAGGATCGTAAAATATGTAATCTATTCTACCGGCTGGAACCTTTCCAACATACGTTGCTCCAATACCCATAGAGGTTTGTCTAAAGCTGTCATTTAAAAGCTTGTTGAATTGGTTGTAACAATAGGAGAGTGGTGTATCATTGAAGTCTCCGCATAGGATCACCGGATATGGGGAAAGCTTGATGTGGTTTGCAACCTTTTTAGCTTGTTGAGCTCTGATCGGATAGGCGCCTTTGATCTTTTGGATCATTTGCAGTGTACGAGATTTCATTTCATCTGTATCCTTTTGCCCTTCAGCGAAAATAGCGTAATCATCTGCTCTTAGCCTTATGGATTGCAAGTGTACATTGTAAACTCTAAAGGTATCCTTGTTTTTTACTATATCCGTGAAGATCGCAAAGTTGAATGTTGATTCGGATCCTTCAAATACAATATCGCCACGGCCGATAATTGGATATTTAGAAAATGTTGCAACGCCGAAGTTTTGTCTCTTATATTGCTTGTGTGAGAAGCGCTCATGTTGATCTTTTGTCTTTAGAACTTGAATCAGAGTATCCCTTGTGACAAAGCGAGTAGGCTTATCTTGTTGGTAGAACTCCTGAAAACAATACACATCGGAATCGATGCTTTTTAGATAGCTAAAGATTTCATTTCTTCTCGCGATACTTTCCTTGAAATTTGAATTATAACGATCAAAAAGATGGACATTATAACTGGTGATCTTTAATTCTGTTCTGGCTTTGCGGTCATCATCAGAACCTAGCGCTAAAACTCTAAAGTGCAACTTACCTCCGAGCAGCAAGAAGAGGATTGGGACAAATATCCAGCGAGACCTGAACAGTAACCAGATGAATGTGATAATTATCGTGCAGCCAAGAATTACAATGTAGCCTAATCCGAAAAAAGGAATCCAATCACTTGTTTTTGGGTGAAGAAATGGACTGAAGTAACTTAAGCTAAGTGCGAGAAGGTCAAGCACTGTTATGATGATCAGCCAGTTCTTTGGCCTGACTATGCTTTTAAGGAAGCTAGCCATTTTTGCTTTGATTGAATAAGAATTCTTTTTCTTTCTTCGTCAGTGAGTCATAGCCGGATTTACTGATCTTGTCTAGAATTCGGTCTACTTCTTCTTGTCTTGTTTTGACCTCTACGTTGTATTCAACATCAGTTTTATAACGTGCATTCCTTTCATTTTTGTCAACACGCATTTTAGGTCGTTTCGATCCTGACCTCGACAATATTCTTTGAACACGATCTCCTATCATTTGAATGCGGTTGATAATGTTCGAGGAAGCATTAAGGTTTTGAATCGAAAGTATACCAATGATCGCTCCTCCAATATGTGCAAAATGAGCTGTCCCATCATTTCGTCCTAAGTTCAAGAAGTCAAGTAGGAGAAAGGCTAACGCGAGCCAGATCATTCTCACAGGAAACATTCCGAAAAGATGAACTTTTGCTTGAGGCCGGTAAAATGCCATTGCCATGAAGATTCCCATCACAGAACCTGATGCACCAACAACTACACTGCTTCCAGATTGAAAAACGGGAAATATCAGGTGAGCTATAATCTCCAAAATTCCACCGGCAATTCCTGCAAGTAAATAAGTATAAAAGAGTCTTTTCTGATCGAAGAACTGTTCGAACATTCTTCCAATAAAATAGAGGAAGATCATATTGAAGATCAGGTGCCAAATGCCGTAATGCGCAAAAATGCTAGTAATTAATCCCCAAGGAGAGACTATAAAGCTTGAAAGTTCAGTGTTCAGTGTGAAAATCCATTTGAGCACATCACTTAAGAATAATTGCAGATCACCACCTAATAAACGTGCGATCACAACCAATACATTGATGAATAGAAAAACAGCAACATTGAGCATGATCAACTTGATCGTCATTCCACCATGCTGAAATTGATGTTTAAGTTCGTCAATAAAAGTGCGTTGTTCCGTCATTACCAAAAATTATTTCGATCTCTTCTTCGCCAAACTAAAATAAATATGATCCCAACAATTGCACCTCCAACATGTGCTAAATGAGCAATCTGATCATTCACGGCCATAAAACTATTGTAAACTTCATAAAGTATATAACCGCCTATCAAATATTTTGCTTTGATGGGAATGGGCGGGAAAAGCAGCATCAATTGCGTGTTAGGGAAAAGCATCGCAAATCCTGCCAATAGACCAAAGATGGCACCAGATGCCCCCACCATACTGCTAAAATTATAACCGGTATAATCGTAAAGTACTTGGATGTGATCCGTTAACGTTTCGGGAGTCAATTTTCCACTTGTAATTAGGTCTTGCGTATTGCTGATAAATTTCTCTCCAGATAGGTAAGGGCTTAACTTTCCTTCAAGTATATAGTTATGAATATTTCCTATTTCATTTCCAGCTCCGGCAAGGACTTCCCTTAACTCCATGAGCTTCCAAACGCCAATACTGTTGTATAAAAGGAATGCACCAATGCCACTTGCGATGTAGAAAATAAAGAATCTTTTTGGACCCCAGACACGCTCTAAATGAGCCCCAAACATCACCAACAAGAACATGTTAAAGAAGATGTGGAACGGATCCGACAGCGAGTGCATGAACATATGGGTAATGATCTGGTAAGGCTCGAAATAGACGCTCGTAAAGTAATGCGCGCTAAGAGCATTGTAGATCGTGTTTCCATTTGGGTCTAAGATCATCATCATCACGAACATCAGTATGTTCAAGATCAATATATTCTTAGTTATCACAGGTAAATTCCTCAGCATTAGTCTAACAATTTGATGAGATCATTCATGTTTATTGTTTCCAAAATCTTTTTTCCGCGTGGACTGTACATATGCTCAGGACATTGGAACAGTTGTGCGAAGAGATTCTCAACTTCCTCACTTGAAGAAAGCTTTAGACGACCTGTACTTGAAGAGTGGGCGATCGCACTAACGATATTATGAGCAATATCTCCCTTATCTACTGTTTGATAAGCAAGTTTTTCCAGAATATCCTGAACACTTGCTATGATCGTTTCCTCTTGTAACAAAGCTGGTACGGATGAGACCTGAAGTATGTTGTCTTCTACAACACCTTCAAACCCTAGCTGTTTGAGTAGCGTTTTGTTCTCATCCCAATGAGCAACATCCGTTTTAGAAACTTCAACTTCAACCGGAAAGAGTAATTTCTGCGAATCAATTGGAGAAGCAATGAACTTGGACATGATCTGATCGTAGTTAATACGCTCAATTGCACGTCTCAAGTGTACAAGCATTAAACCTGATTTGCTCGGTTTGATCAATAGGTTATTCTTGACGATGAATGATTTGATATTCTCATCTATTTCTAGCTCTATTGATTCTTGTCCGGCCTCATCCTTCGCTTCCTCCGATATAGTGTAGAAATTGGCCCAATCTTCTGGTTTAGCTTGCTCCTGTCCAAATCCTTGATTTTGAATTCCAGGGGTATATGTTTCATTCTTTTTGACGCTTCCTTTTGGTGATGTGTCCGAATACGTTTTCTCGAATGGATTAAAAGTTGGATCAACCGTTATCTGTGGTTCAACTGTAGGTTGATTTCTCATATTTGCAGGTAGGTCAAAGCTCGTTTCTCTCTCAAAATCAAGTGTTGGTGCAATGTTATATTTTCCCAAAGCTTGTTTGATGGAGCTAAGTAGAATGGAGTAGATGAACTTTTCTTCCTCGAACTTGATCTCTGTTTTGGTCGGATGCACATTTACATCGATCTTAGATGTGTCTACATCCATGAACAAAAAATAACTTGGAAATTGGTCCGAAGCGATCAAACCGTCATAGGCTTTGTTCACTGCATGATTGAAATAAGAGCTTTTGAAGAAGCGGTTATTTACAAAGAAGTACTGTTCTCCGCGTCGCTTTTTTGCTGCTTCTGGTTTTAAAACAAAACCACTTAACTTCACAATGTCAGTTTCTTCTTCAATAGGTACAAGCTTGTTATTCACGTTTTTACCTAGGAGATCCACGATCCTTTTGCGAAGAACGGCACCATTTAATTGATGCATGATCTTGTCATTATGGCTAAGTGTAAAACTGATCTCGGGATGAGCTAGAGCAATTCGTGTGAATTCCTCCAAGATATGATTGAATTCTGTGGATTCCGCTTTCAAGAAATTTCTTCTCGCTGGCACATTATAGAAGAGGTTCTTCACTTCGAACATTGTTCCGTTCGGAGTGATCGTTTCTTCCGAATTCTTGACTTTACTCCCTTCAATTGTTACTTCCGTTCCGGTTTCTGAATCTTGTTGTTTGGTTTTCAATGCTACATGTGCAATTGCTGCAATACTTGCTAGTGCTTCTCCTCGGAATCCTTTGGTCGTTAATGCAAAAAGGTCGTCTGCTTTTCGAACTTTGCTTGTTGCATGCCTTTCGAAACAAAGAATAGCATCTTTCGATGACATTCCTCCACCATTATCAATTACTTTAATAAGTGTTTTACCAGCATCTTTTATAACGACTTGGATTTGATCCGCGCCGGCATCAATGGCATTTTCCATTAATTCTTTCACAACTGATGCAGGTCGTTGAATAACCTCTCCGGCTGCGATCTGATTCGCTATATGATCAGGTAGTAACTGTATAATATCACTCATCTTACCAGATCTTTTCTACGATTGTATCCACTTCGTCAACTCCATTAAAGATGAAATAACCCAATGCTAAAAATACCAGGACCAAGATCAATATTCGAATATTCGATGCTTTTTCCTGTGATTTTCTATAATTGGTTCTTGACCAGGACTGTCTCATTTCTTCCCTGAGCATTTCTCTCTTTTCGCTTTCAGAAAGTTCGTCTTCCTTCATGCGACGATAAAGCTCTTTTTTCTTATCCAATGCTTCCTTTTTCTCATCGTAATACATCGGAGTATATTCGAACCGCTTGTTTTCAATGGTTTTATTTAGAAATCTGATTTTCATCTTTAGCAAATGTACTAATTATACAAGGGATGCTCGAAATGCATATAAGCAAAAAATATACCCGTCTAATTAATGTGACAATACGTCATGTTTTGTGTTTTATTATGTTGAAAACTACTCTTCCTGTTTGGTAAAAAAAGACTACAGACTTGTAATTTTGAAAACATGCGAATGATGCTTCTTATTTTGTTGGGTTTCCTTTGTCTAGGAATGGCGTATAATTCTGTCGTGCCTGATAAAGACAAAGAGGCGTGGGTGCATGCCAGGCTCAATGCTATGTCTGAGAGTCAAAAGATTCATCAATCCTTTATTGTATTGATCGATCTGAATTCGTCTTCTGAGAAGGTTGATCAAACCATTCGTTACGTTATTCAGAATGAAGTAGGGGGAGTTGTTTTAAGAGGAGGGACTGTTTCAAATGTCAAACAAACGATCACACAACTCAAGAATAAGTCCCTTGTTCCGATGTTTATAGCTACAGAGGCATCTTACGGATTGGCTGAAAGCTTTTTTACAGATGATCGATTCCCTTATCCTGTAACCGTTGCTACAGCTGATTCTCTAGAGTTGACAAAGAGAATGGGGTCTTTGATTGCCCAACAATGCAATGAAGCTGGTTTTAACATGAACTTTACAAAGGTTTCAAATGTGTTTTCTAATCCGTTAAATACAAATGGATATCTGTTTTCTTTTGGAGAAAATCCGAGGGATGTATCACAGCACAGTATTGCTTTCAAAGAAGCACATGAAGCTAATGGAGTGATGTTCGTGGCAGCTGACTTTCCCGGCATAGGAGATGTTGATGGCGATAACGAGAATAAAGTTTCAAATAATTCGAGAATGCATATTGAGGCTGTTGATCTGATGCCTTTTCGTTCGCTGATTTCTAATGGGATCGTTGTGATTGGCATGAGTGATGCAGCATACCCGGAACTGGACAGTTCTGGCGTGAAGGCAACTGCAAGTCGTAAGATCATCCAGGGGGTGTTGAGAAAAGAACTTGGTTTTGAAGGTCTCGTGTTGAGTGCTTCCTTGCAGGAATACGAAGCGAGTGTTGCTGCGAAATCATATTTTTCAGGATGCGATGTGCTTTATAAATTGACAAAGCCAAAAAAGGTTTATGATGCAATCGTAAATAGTATTCAAGAACAAAGGTTATCGGAAGAGGAACTCAATGACAAATGTAGACGCATCCTAGAACTAAAGTATGACAGAATTGTAAAACGGGATTCTGCTAGAAAGAAAAGATATAATCGTGAGTGGACATCAAAGTCAATTTATGAAAAGGCTATTGTTCCAATTCGGAATAATGGTGTTCTGCCCATCAAAAGATTCGATCAAAAGATCGCTGTTGTCAGTATTGGTTCACATACAGAGCCATTGTGGTCATCGATTTCGCGCAGTGCTGAAGTTGACGTGTTTCATGCCTATTCTGTTAAGGAGGCACTAGGTAGATACGAGCAGCTTGTAGGCGATTATGACTTGATAATAACATCCGTCCATACGAATGCAGAGTCAGCTAAAAAGAGTCATTTAAAGGGACTTAAAAAGTGGAGTGAGTTAATGGCCGGGAAAGCATCCATTTTGTCTGTTAACGGTGGATTAAGAGATGTGAAAGATCTTCAAGATTTATCATTCGATGCGATTCTTGTTGCTGTCGAAAATCATCGATATGCCCTAGACAGAATGGGGGAGTTACTGATGGGGTGTGTTTCGAATAATTCAAGTTTGTCCGTTACGCTGTCAGACAAGCTGAAAAGAGGTACTGGAGCTAACATACCTTCAGCAGGCAGGTTGAGTGTTAGTCACCCGAGTGTTTTTGGAATTTCTGAACGGAAGCTTTCCGAGATAGATTCTATCGTTGCAAAAGGAATGCGTGAACAAGCGTTTCCAGGCTGTCAGGTGATGGCTGTTCATAAAGGAAAGGTGGTTTATCGCAAGAACTTTGGCTTCCAGACCTACGATAGTATAATACCCATTAAGGATAATACCATTTATGATGTAGCCTCAGTTACAAAGATCGTTTCTTCTACAGCGGCAATGATGCGTTTGCAGAGTCAAGGGTTGTTCAAGCTGGATAACTCATTGGGTGATTACTTATCCTTAGTTGATTCTACTGCTTACGAAGGTATGGTGATCCGTGAAATGATGGCGCACCAAGCAGGATTGTATCCATGGATTCCATTTTACACCAAGACTATGAAGGCAGGTATTCATGATTCGTCACTGTATGCAAAGGATTCCAGTGATCGTTTCTCAAGTCAGGTTTCATCCAGCTTATGGATAGACCCGAATTATGAGGATACTATGTATCAAAAGATATTAGAGACCGGCTTAGGTCGAAAAAAGTATAAATATTCAGATCTTGGATATTATTTCCTAAGGAAGATTTTGAAAGCAAAAACTGGCGATTCTCAAGATAGCTACGTGAATGACCATTTCTACGCTCCTATGGGGTTGCAAACGATTGGTTACAATCCTTTGAAAAGATTTCCTCTGGAGCGCATACCGCCAACTGAAGATGATAAGATTTTTAGAAAGGAACTGGTTCATGGGTTCGTTCATGATCAAGGAACTGCAATGTTAGGAGGTGTTGGCGGTCATGCTGGAATATTCTCAAATGCGTGGGATCTCGCAGCGGTGATGCAAATGTTTTTAAATGGCGGGAAATATGGTAGTGAGTTCATTTCTCCAGAGGTGATCGACGAATACACGGACTGTCAGTTTTGTCCCGGAAATAGGAGAGGAGCTGGTTTTGATAAGCCTGTTCGCTCACTGCAAGGTGGTCCAACTTGTGATCTTGTTTCTCTCTCAAGCTTCGGTCATTCGGGCTTTACAGGAACTTTTGTTTGGGCGGATCCTAAATATGATATTAATTACGTTTTCCTTTCGAATCGTGTTTATCCGGATGCTGAAAACTGGAAGATCGTTAAAATGAACATCCGCTCAGACATCCAAAAGGTAATTTATGAAGCAGTTCTTCAAGGATCAGGAGGTAATTAACATTCGCTCTACGATATTTGGCGCACTCTTCATTTTATCTTGTGCGGTAATCTTCGTTCAGTTTTTGGCTTACAATGAGCATAGATCATTGAACTATGGTTTTGAGTTCATCGATCCGGCATTTGATGTTATTCCTGCCTATAATGTGTCGATACCGATTTTCTTTGTGACTTATGGTTCTTTGCTGCTGTATTTGATTGCCTTCAGAAAGGATAAAGAGTTGCTCTCAAGAATCATGATGACTTATGGGTTTTTGATACTGTTTAGAATGATCTCTTTATCCATTTTACCGCTAAGCCCACCGAGTGATATCATATTCCTGGAAGATCCATTTCTGAATACCTTTATTTATCCGGGAAGAATAGATACAGATCTTTTCTTCAGTGGACATACAGCTCTTTTATTGGCGATATATTTCTCGTCCGGGAGAAAATGGTATTTTCTTTTATTGGCAATTACACTAGGTATCCTTTTGATGATCCAACGCTGTCACTACAGTATTGATATTCTTGGAGCATTACCATTTGCATATTTTGCTTCACGGTTGACGGATCATTATCTCGAAAGATGGCCTTTCCGTGTATAAATATTACCTTTAGAGAGTAAATCATAGCTGAGAGAATGAGAATTGGAATTGTACTGTATCCAACTTATGGGGGATCAGGTGTCGTAGCGACAGAATTAGGTAAATCATTAGCAAGTAAAGGACATCAAGTCCACTTTATAACCTATTCACAGCCAGTTCGCCTCGGTAGCTTCCGTGAAAATGTATTTTATCATGAGGTGACGGTTTCCAAGTATCCCTTGTTCGAATACGAGCCATACGAAACAGTTTTAACAAGTAAGATGGTCGATGTTGTAATGCATGAAAATTTGGATATTCTACATGTACATTACGCTATACCTCATGCATCAGCTGCCTTCATGGCGAAACAGATCCTGAAGACTCATGGCTACAATACACCTATTGTAACAACGCTTCATGGTACAGATATTACGCTTGTTGGTAAGGACCCTTCATTCGAACCGGTGATTAGTTTTTGTATTAATGAGTCCGATGCTGTAACTGCGGTGTCGGAAAGTTTGAAACAGGACACATACAAGCACTTTAAGACCTTACGGGAGATAAATGTGATACCGAACTTCGTAGCACAACCGAAGAAGATACAGCGTGATAATAATCCTGCACGATGCCGTTACGCTCCTCAGGATGAATTTGTATTATGTCACATCTCCAATTTTCGGAAGGTGAAACGAGTGCAGGACGTTCTCAGTGTTTTTGCCAAGGTGAATGAAAAAATCCCATCTCGGTTGATTCTTGTTGGTGACGGTCCGGAAAGATATCATTTGGAAGAAATGTGTCGCGAATTAAATTTGTGTGAACGTGTTCATTTTGTAGGAAAGATCCGCGACACCAGTCATGTGCTGGAATTCGCAGATTTATTCCTTTTGCCGTCTGAAACTGAAAGCTTTGGGTTAGCTGCGTTAGAGGCTATGGTTATGGGCGTACCGGTAATATCGTCGAACACGGGAGGGATTCCCGAGGTAAACGTACAGGGCGTTACAGGGTACTTATCTAACGTTGGAGATGTTGAAGATATGGCGAAAAATGCTGTTCATATTCTTTCTGATTCAGATCGTTTGAAAACCTTCAGAGAAAATGCGATTAAACATGCGCATACGTTTAATGTGGAGTCTATTGTGAGCCAATACGAAGCGATTTATGGTAGATTACTGGAAGAAAAGTAGACAACCTTACTTCATCCAGTTTTCAAGAAACAGTTTACCGATCTTATTTTGAATTGCAGAGTCAATGATGGGCTTTGGTGCAGATTGCTCCGCGACATTGTAAATATACCATTGCCCGAGATCCTCAGAAGTAAACCGAAGGTCGTTATTTATGTCTACCATTGTCTTAATGTAGATCTCATTCTGTTTTTGAGATCTCCGAATGTATTCTAAAGATTCATTGTCCGCAGTGATTTGCTTGAATTTACTTCCATCCAGGTTCGAAATGTATAATTGCTGAGCATCTTCATAATTCAAGATCCCACTCGTATCCGTGTCCTTCGCGTATGTGTAGTATAGGATGTGATTGGGAGTGTTGCTTTCTTTGTTGGGTGTTTGAATCTGAGAGAAACGCATCTTTTCTTCAGTCAATAGATAGGTGCTGTCCTGAAGTCTGTTGTAGAACAGTAAATTCCAATCCGCGATCACCTCTGAAGAACTATATTCGAAGCTTTTTTTCGATTTTCTCCAATCATCAGAAAAGTTACCAATTGGAATCGCAAGTATCTCTCCGCCATTAAGTTCAACGGGATCACCATAGCGGAATGTTAAGTTGTTAGCAAGGGAATCGAGTTGATCCTCAGTGAAGTCTTCGGTGTTAATTTTCCTTTCTTGTTGACAAGAAAACAGTGCCAAGAAGGGTAGGAGAAAGAAGTGTCGCATATACCTTTTTGGTGAAAGGTAAATGAATTCTACTACGGTTTCGAGTTTTTAACTTTTTTTAGTGTTCAGTGAAGAGACCGTCTTTCATGACTAACTTTCTATCCGCCATATCGGCTAAAGACTGGTTGTGGGTAACAATGATGAACGACTGTCCAAGTGATTCTCTAAGCTGAAAAAAGAGCTCATGCAATTCTTGAGAGTTCTTACTGTCAAGATTACCACTAGGTTCATCAGCGAAAATAACTTTAGGGTCATTGATCAATGATCGAGCGACTGCAATTCGCTGTTGTTCACCACCTGATAACTCCATTGGTTTGTGCGTAGCACGATCTGCGAGTCCCATTATATCAAGTAGCTCAATTCCTTTCGCTTTTGCGTCCTTCATGGAGCTTCCTTTGATCAACGCAGGAAGAATTGTGTTTTCCAGAGCATCGAATTCAGGCAGTAATTGGTGAAATTGAAATACGAAACCAATCTGCTGATTTCTGAATCTTGACAATTCTTTTGATGACATTTCAAAAGGTGAGAGGCCATTGATGGTTAAGGTCCCGTTGTCTGGTCTGTCAAGTGTTCCTAAGATCTGGAGTAATGTTGTTTTTCCGGCTCCTGACGAACCAACGATAGATACAATTTCGCCGCTGGCAACCTCCAGATCAATCCCTTTCAGAATCTCAAGATCTCCATATGATTTGGTTATGCCGCTAGCTTTTAACATTTATTTATCAAGCTTTAAAGAGTGCCCCATTTTGTCACGCTTAGTTTTTAGGTAAAGCTCATTGTGCTCGTTGCTTTCTATCTCAAGTGCAATATTCTCCACGATCTCCAATCCGTAACCGATCAATCCAGTTCGTTTTGTCGGGTTGTTAGACATTAGTTTCATCTTCTTGACATTCAATGATCTCAAGATCTGCGCACCAATACCGTAGTCACGCTCATCTCCCTTAAATCCAAGTTTGATATTCGCTTCCAATGTATCGTAACCTTCTTCTTGAAGCTTATAGGCTTTAAGTTTATTTTGAAGACCTATTCCGCGTCCTTCCTGGTTCATGTAAATGATCACACCTTTACCTTCCTCTTCGATAAGCTCCATTGCTTTCTGAAGTTGTGGCCCACAATCGCAACGGCATGAGCCGAAAATATCACCGGTCATACAAGATGAGTGCACGCGCGTAAGAATGGCCTCGTTCTCGTCCCATTCACCTTTTACAAGCGCTAAATGTTCTTTTCCGGAACTCTTTTCGCTAAACAAGTGTAGATCGAAATCCCCAAGTTTAGTTGGCATTTTCACATCGATCACGTGCTCGATTAAAGATTCATTCGTAATACGGTATTTGATCAGATCTTCTATAGAAACGATCTTCATATCGAAGCGCTTTGCAATTTCCATCAATTGTGGCAAACGCGCCATGGTGCCGTCTTCATTCAAAATTTCAACGATCACTCCGGCGGGTTCGAACCCAGCCAATCTCGAGAGGTCAATTGCTGCTTCTGTGTGTCCTGCTCTTCTTAAAACTCCACCTTTCTTTGCTCGTAATGGGAATATATGTCCGGGCTTTCCTAGTTCTTCAGGATTTACCTTTGGGTCAATAAGGGCCTTTACAGTTTTTGCTCTGTCACTGGCTGAAATACCAGTAGTACAACCATGTCCGATCAAGTCCACACTCACAGTGAATGGTGTCTCGTAAGCAGCAGAATTGCTTTGTACCATCAAATTCAAACCAAGCTCATCACAACGGTCTTCAACCAGCGGAGCACATACCAATCCTCTCCCGTGTGTCACCATGAAATTAATGATCTCAGGCGTGATATTTCTTGCAGCTGTCAGGAAGTCTCCCTCATTCTCTCTATCCTCATCGTCAACAACAATCACGACTTTTCCGTTCTTAATGTCTTCGATCGCTTCCTCTATCGTATTTAACTCAAAATTCATAACAGTTCATCTTGCTGCAAAGGTACTCAATAAATTTACTTAAACCCTTTTTCAATCCTTTCTCTAAGCAGGGAAGTAGTCTTTTTCCAGGAATAATTATCTCGGACAAAATCACTTCCATTTTGGCCAATAGTTTTGCGCAATTCTTCATCGGATAAAAGCCTTTTGATCTCGGAATTGAATTCTTCAGGTGAGTTGGATTCTATAATTTCCGAATTGTGTTGTGCTTTAATTGCATTGTTAGCCAGTGGTGTTGTGATACATGGAATCCCTAATGCCATAGCCTCAAGGAGTTTGTTTTGCATTCCCGTACCAATGGTCATTGGTGCTAAAAAGATTTTTCCGCGCAGATAAGAAGTACGAATATCATCAACCCAGCCTGTCAGTGTTATTTGGTTGTTTGATTCAGAGAGCTTCTTAATAGTGCTATGAGGAGAAGAACCGGAAACCAGTAATTTCAGTCCTTTGTTATAAGGCAAGATATGTTCGGCAATGTATTTAACCGCTTCTATATTTGGAGGGTAGGACATATTACCAACAAAGACTAAGTCGTGATCCTGTTCTACGTTTAGATCATGCTCTATGAAAGAATTGTCGATACCATTTGGGATAACCAGTATGTCTTTTCTGTCCTGATGACTGATAAGAGATTGATCTTGTTCGCTGATTATTGTTCTATTCTCGAAATAATCAAATATGTCACGCTCGTATTTCTGTAAGGTTCTATACTCTCTTTTGAAAACCCACTTTAAGAAAATGTTTTGACTTTCAATGCGTCTTTGAACACCAATGCTCAACACGTCCATATAGTCAATCGTTTTTGGTATTTCGTGAATATGCTTCACAAGTTCAGCGCACCTAACTAACTGACAATAAATGTGTTTGTAAGAGTTGTTTTGAATCTCTTGTTTAATCTTTTGTTTTGCGCTACCCGAAAAGAAATAGCCAACTTGTAAAGGCTTTTTACTTAGAAAAGCCAAGAGTATATTCCAAAAGATAGAAAGTCGAGATAAACGATGGGTAATCACTTTATCACAGAATGTATCCAACTCGATTAGTTGGTCCGATGTGATCTTTTTGTCATTAAGGCTGAATAAGGTAATCCTGTAATATTTGGCAAGCTCCTTTATTTGATAGTACGCCCTCAGTTTGTCACCTTTTTCCAGTGGAAAAGGGAATCTTGAAACAACGATCAGTATGCGCTCCTTATCAGTCAAGAATGAATGATTTAAGATCGGATGCGATCTGTTCAATATTATGATGAGCCCTAATGTACACTTGAGAAGCATTTTTCATCTTTTCAAGTCGTTCCCCATCATTTGAAAGCTTATTGATAGCTTGACCTAGTTCTATATCGGAGTCTAAGATCTCTATGATTTCTTTCCCTTCGGGATGAATACCCCGAGCCCCAGCAGTTGTTGTAATTACCGGTATGCCATAAGACATCATCTCAAGTATTTTGATACGAACTCCAGAACTCGAAGCAATTGGCGAAACTAGAATTCCACTGTTTTGAGCAAATGCCCGTAGATCCTCAACAAAGC
The DNA here is from genome assembly GCA_049416285.1 of Crocinitomicaceae bacterium. Lineage (GTDB taxonomy): Bacteria > Bacteroidota > Bacteroidia > Flavobacteriales_D > Crocinitomicaceae > UBA4466. Next base: position 17,302 of record JBMSGX010000007.1, read on the forward strand.
CTTTGACAACTATATCTTTTGTTGATTCGTAGTAATGCTCTGCATTTTTACCCGCTATCGTTAATTGTAGCTTGTTGTTTTCCTTTTTGCAGTCTTCGTATATGTTGACTAATCTATTTACAGCTTCTCTATTCGGAATCCAATCCATATTTCCGATATGGAAAATCTGATCCTTTTTCACGCTAAAATTAATTTGTTCACAAGGCTCCACATGAACAGGAATCACGCAAGATTTAATCTGATCGGTAGTCTCTTTAAAAAGTTCAAGGTCTTCTTGAGAAATGGCCAGTATCCCGTCTACCGATTTTATTACTTCTCTTTCGTACTTGTCTAGGTCTTTCGCTAACTTTTTATAGTAAGCCGATTTTGGAAGGTTGTTTTCATTCTCAGCTAAATCATACCAGATCTGAGCTTCACAGTTGTGCGACCTCAAAAAGATCTTACCCGAAAACATTTTTCTCAAAGCATAAAGATACGTAGTAGCATAGAGGCTATCTAGTATGATGAAATCATAAGGTCTGCTATTGATCATTTGATTGATCTTATCCAGGACTTTTTCGGAATGAAACCTTTCAACATTGTACGAACCTTTCTTAAGAAGAAACTTTAAGGCTTGCAAAGGTTTAACGCTCGTGTCGATCTCAACGGATTCGGATATAAGTCCTTCTGGATATGCTTTTGAATCGAATGGGTGTTTCTGGGTAGCAATTGCAAAGTGATCTACTTGAAAACCTGCGTGCTGTAAGGTTTGTAAGAAAGAGTCCATCGCGAAACAACCTCCATCAATTATCGGGTAAATAGGTTTGCTTGTTATGTACAGACACCTCATTTCTTTTTGCGCTTGAAAGGGTTTATTCTGTAAACGAATTCCTTACTGACAACTGGCCTGTCATTTGCAGCAGCTTGCATTAAGTACATAGCTATTGGTGCAAGCACGAAGGAGGAGAACCACATTCCGGTAAAAGGAGAAAGCGAACCAGAAGTTGCTAGGCTTTCTCCAATAGTAATAAGAACGAAGTACACCATGAAAAGCAAGGCTGCAATTACAACTGGAGCTCCGAAGCCTCCACGCCTAACAATTGCGCCTAAAGGTGCACCAATAAAGAAGAGGATGATAATTGCTACTGTCAAAGCGAACTTTCTGTTAAATTCGATCATGTAGCTGTCCATGTCTCTTTCCATAGAGTCGATGAAGTCAAGTTGTCCTTGAATATTTTTGTTTCTGTTTCTTAGTTTGCTCTGCGCATTTCTGATTGACATGATCTTCTCCTGGTTGTTGAGATCTTCGAAGTTAATTAGTGTATCAACGGCGTTGAACTCCAGTTCATCTAATGTTTGCTTAGGAGTGTTTTTCAAGAATGTCTGAGATACAAAATAGGGGTGATCTGCTTTAATCCTTTCCACAAAACCATCAAGAATATCTTTCCCTTTGTGTTGTATGGAATCCATCACATTATTGATCTGGAAAACATTCATCATTTCATGTTTGTCCTTAAAAAGTTCTTCACGTGATCTGTTTAAGTCAAATCCGCTCAAATCGATCTTGTATGTGGCTTGTTCAAATTTTGTCCTTCTGGATGGTCTGGTTCGCGGTTTATGCGATATACCGTCAGGAGTGAAGGTAGGTGGCTGTGGATCTAGTTCTTCAACTACCGATCCGTTTTTTAATTCAAAAAAGAGATATGCTCCATTTTCTGATTTATAGATCTTTCCTTGTTTAGCCCGTATTGTTTTTACCTCATTTGGAGTTGTATGGTCATGAATGATGATTCCCTCAAATTCCGACTCATTTCCTTTCTCCACCTTTATTACATAGCCATCTAATTCCTTGCTGTATACACCGGGTGTTATGATCGTGGAGATCTTTGTATTTTGAATATCAAAGATCAAGGAGTGCCACTTCAGGTTGGCCACAGGAATAACATAATTAGAGAAATAGAACGTGAAAAGCGCTATTACGAACACGACGACCATCAAAGGACGGAAGATCCTGTAAAGAGAAAGTCCACTTGATTTAAGCGCAGTAAGCTCATTGTTCTCGGATAAATTCCCGAAAGTCATGATGGAAGAGAGTAGTATTGCAAGCGGCAATGCCAATGGAATGAGGCTGGCAGACACATAAAACAAGAGTTCTATTATGACTGTGATGCTCAGACCTTTACCCATCAGATCATCGATGTACTTCCAGAAAAACTGCATTACCAGTATGAACATTGAAATTGCGAAGGTCACAACAAATGGACCTGCAAATGATCTTATACTGAATGAATAAAGGCGTTTCAAATGATCAAATTTATATCAATGAAACGAATTTCTTGATGAATTCGTGTGTTATGCCCCGATCACACCGCGAAGGTTGTTGATCTGCTTTTCCCATAAAAGTTTCGCTTCTTCCATTTCATCTGATTCAGCGAAATCAGTGACATTAAGGATAACTGCTTTCGTCATTGGATCTACTTCCATTCTTAGCTCGAAGTAAGAGTCAATTCCATCCTCTTCGTCTTCAACCCATTGCCATCTAATCTTAGAGTTAGGTTTTTTAGTAATCAATCTAGCTTCTTCTTCACTACCGTCCCAGATAAAGATGTATAGATCATCTTTTAAGTTTACATCGTCTGCAAACCATTCGCTAAGACCACTGGGTGTAGTGATCATATTGTTCAACACCTTTGTTGAAGTTTTTAGTAGGAATTCAAGCTCAAATTTTTCCTTATCCATACGTGTTTTCTCTAGATTTGATTGATTCGCGCAAGATACGTATTCTTTTTCAATGAATTCGGTTAAAGTGACTTAGTAAGCCCTATCTCTGCAGTGATTTCAACAAGTTTGAAGTTTCTTTAGATTCAATCGAATCGAGGATGATATTATCCAATTGTAAATCAGTGGTTTAGCGGTTTTGTTAAATCTATGTTTGTTGATAACTTTTCAGTTATAATTCTTCAGTTTAAACCATTAAATCGGTTTTGTAAACTCTTGATCATTAAGGGGTTGATTGTGCAATTAAAAACGGTGCTGTACATTTGCACAAAAATCTATTCCACTATGAGAACGACCGTACTTTTACTGTCACTGATCTTCTTTTCAACAAACCTGAACGCTCAGTTTACGTCAATTCATCAAGAACAACTTTCTAAACATAACGCATTGGGTAATACGGATGCTTCGTATTACGAATCAAAACCATACACAACACCTATAGCAGGACAAAAAACGGGTTGTAACCTGAACAAGGTAGTTTATGGTTGGCATCCTTACTGGGTGGGAAATGCATATCAAAATTATCAGTGGGATCTACTGAGTCATTTTTCGTTCTTCAGTTATGAAGTAAATGCGGCTGATGGTGAACCGTTAACTACACATGGGTGGAGTACGAGTGCTGCGGTTGATGCGGCATTGGCAAGTGGGAATACGAAGGTCACTTTATGTGTTACGCTCTTCTCGGGGCATACAACATTTTTTGGAAGTCCAGCGGCGCAACAGACTTTGATCGATAATTTGATCAACTTGGTTCAAACGAGGGGTGCGCACGGTGTGAACATCGACTTCGAGGGAATCCCTTCATCTCAGGCAACAGCATTCTGTAATTTCATGGTGGATCTTTCCAACCAAATGCATACGGCCATTCCGGGTTCAGAAGTGAGTACTGTACTATACGCAGTGGATTGGAATGGAGTATTCGACTTTACCATCATGGAACCTGCTGTTGATCAATACATTATAATGGGCTACGGTTATTATTACTCGGGTAGTGGAAATGCTGGCCCGACAGATCCATTGTATCACTTTGGCAGCTCTTATAACTATACGCTTTCTAAAACGATCACATATTATCTTGATAACGGATGTCCTTCAGACAAACTCGTTATGGGATTGCCTGAGTATGGTTATGAATGGTCTACGAGCTCAACAGCTATTCCTTCATCCACAACTGCGAGTGGGGGAGCTAAAACGTATGCTGTTGTCAAGAATAATACGAGTGGGAATTATGCGCAATCGAACCATGTTTGGGAATCTGATTCATATACAGATGTTTACGTCTTTAACAATGGAGCGACGAAGCAATGTTTCATTTCATTAGATTCCGCGTGGAGAAAACGATTAGATCACATCAACAAAACGGGGATAGCCGGTATTGGTATTTGGGCACTGGGTTATGATGATGGATATATGGATCTCTGGAACGCAATGGAGGATTATCTCACGGATTGTTATACTGACCCATGCTCTGGAAGTATTCATGACTTTGGAGGGCCAAGGAATTACTATAATAATGAAGATTATACATGGACGATAGCGCCTCCCGGAGCTACAAGTCTGGATATTGACTTTACGATGTTCGATGTGGAATTGAATTACGACTATTTATATGTTTATGACGGTGCGGACGATCAAGCTCCTCAGATCGCAGGGAGTCCTTTTACTGGTATTGTTGGACCGGGAACCTTTACCACTTCCACAGGAGCGGTGACTTTTAGATTTTACTCTGACGGTGCTACTGTAACTCCTGGTTTCGAAGCAACTTATTCTTGCAATGCTCAGGCTGCACCAGTTGCTTCATTTATAACATCTAGCAATAGTGTGTGTCAGGGAGACTCATTACTGATCGTTTCAACATCAAGTGATGCTGATTCATATAGTTGGACGACGTCGAGTGGAGGGTTGTCTTCAATAACTTCAGATTCAGTTTATCTTTTCCCATCGAGTAGTGGTAATTACACGATCACATTGACAGTTACCAATACCGCTGGTACAGACCAAGTATCACAACAGATCCCTATTACAGTTGAAAATCCTCCTATAGCAATGGCATCTGTTAATGCCAATAATTTCTGGTTACCAAATGCAACAGCATTCTTCACGAACAATAGCTCAAATGCAACGTCATACCTTTGGGATTTCGGTGATGGAAATACTTCAACCGATCAATCGCCTTGGCATGAGTATACAACTGCAGGAATGTATACCGTTACATTGATTGCTTTGAATGGTGCCTGTGATAATGATACAACATATTTGAGTCTGAGCGTTGGAACAGCTGGAGTTGAAGACCTAGCGGGAACGTCATTTACGGTATTTCCAAATCCATCCCACGGTATCTATAATATTGAGACAAATGAGGTCAGTTCATTCGAATATGCTTTACTCGATATTCAGTGTAAACTATTACTTTCTAGTAACTCCACTGGCAATTCTTCAATTGACATTCGTGAGTTCGCTTCAGGAATTTATATTCTCGAGATCAATGATGGCCGTAAATTGAACCGAGTTAGATTATTGAAAAAATAATCCTTCGCAGATGAAATTAAAAAAGGACCACCGATTTGGTGGTCCTTTTTCTTGTAGCGCGGGGGAGATTTGAACTCCCGACCTCAGGGTTATGAATCCTGCGCTCTAACCAACTGAGCTACCGCGCCATGGTACTCGCTTTTAAAGCGTTTGCGGGTGCAAATATAACATGAATTTTAAATCAAGCAAACTTTTTCTAAGCCTGTAATGCATTAAGTTGATCATCAACGAAATTTGCAAGCTCTGCAATGTGCTTCCCTCCAAAATTAAACTCCACATTAGCAGTAGAGTAGATCTCAGGAATAGACTTTGTATAAGCCAATTTCAAGGCTTCTTTGTAATCATTGATTGCTTTCGTTTTGTTATCTAAACTGTTCTTCCATACGCCGATCGCTCCTAATTGCGCGATACCGTACTCGATGTAATAGAAAGGAACTTCAAATATGTGCAACTGTCGTTGCCATGATGTATCTCTGATATCCTCGAATCCAGACCAGTCAACTAATCCAGTTCCGTATTCTTTGGAAAGTTGGTTCCATTTTTCAGTTCGTTCAGCTTCTGTGTGCGAGTAATTTACATACAACCAATGCTGGAATTCATCTACTTGTGCGATCCACGGAAGGATTTTAATGAGGGATTCCAATTGTTCTCTTTTGGCTCTATTCAATTCTTTTTTGTCAGAGTAGAATTCATACCATTCCTCCATAGAAAGTAACTCCATTGACATTGAAGCTAGCTCAGCAACCTCAGATGGGAGGTTTTTGAATCCTGTCAGTTTCAAGTCTCTACTGAGGAAAGAATGAATGGCGTGTCCGCCTTCATGCACCATTGTTACCAGATCTCGTTGAGACCCAACTGCATTCATAAAAATGAACGGAACCCCAATTTCGTAAAGAGGATAGTTGTACCCACCAGGAGATTTCCCAGCTTTAGACTCAAGATCTAAATGATTCATCTCGTTCATGGTAGCGAGACATTCGCCAAAATATGGATCTATGCGATTAAACATTGCTACAGTACCATTTAACAGATCGTCCCCAGTTTTGAAAGGCTTTAAAGGTGCTTTCCCTTCAGGGTCAACATCCAGATCCCATGGCTTGAATGAATCCTTCCCAAGAATATCAAGTCTTTTCTGTTGGATCTTCTTAACGATTGGAACGATCAATTCTTTAATAGAAGAATGAAAAGCCTCACAGTCATTTACATCGTAATCGAACCTACACATAGCAGCAAGCTTGTAGTCACGGTAATTTTCAAAGCCTGCATTGATCGCTACTTGATGGCGCAATTCTAATAGCTTATTGAATAGATCATCAAACTTGGCGATATCCTCACGTCTTCTCGCGGCGATCTTTTCAAAAACCTCTTTTCTCACTGATTCTTCCGTCTCTTTCAAGAACAACGCGGCCTTTTGCATAGTGATAGTTTCGCCGTTGTGTTCAATTGTTTGAGCAGCAGAAAGTGCACCAAACTTTTGACTTTCTTCAGAAAGCTTTGCCTGTAAAGGAATGTTCTCCTCCCTGAAAAGCTCAATTGAACGATTGATACGTTTGAAAAGGATCATGTAATCATCTGAAGTCAATTCCTGGATAAATGGACAAGCCACGAGCTTTTTATTGAGTTTGTCTTCAACTGGAGATATTTGAGGTTGGATGTCAGTCACGAACTTTTTATAACGTTCTGCATAAGCTTCATTCGTTGTGTCGATAGTCATTTTTATGTAACGCCATGCCAAATCTTCCTCAAGTATGGCTTCCAGTTCAGAGTGATCTTGCAGCCATTGTTTCAGTGCATCTGCGTCATTCAGTTCTCTTGTTAGTAGGTCGTTGAAATATGATTCAATATCAGACCATTCATTTATAGCAAGGTCGTTCGGAAGAAATGTTCTTATTGGTTTATCAATTCTCATATTTGCACATAAAAAAGTCCCTCGAAAGGGACTGTTATTTATTCTGATTTTGTGGTCTTCTTAGCGGCTGGCTTTTTTTTCGCTGCCGGTTTCTTTTTAGCAGCTGGTTTTTTAGTTTCACCGTCATCTGCTTTTTTCTTAGTTTCCTTTTTCGCAGGTTTCTTTTCATCTGCTTTAACAGCTTTAGCCTCTTTCTTTGACTTTTCTTCTTCAATTTTTAAGACTCCGTATGAAAGAAGAAGATTATACCATTGGAAGATCTTCTTGATGTCAGAAGAATAAACTCTCTCTTCATCATAGGCAGGCAAGATTTCTTTAAGATAACCTTGTAATACTGACATGTCTTCTTTGTGAGAAGGAGCCTCCTTACCATCTTGTTTCTTTAACATAGAAGTCAATACATCTTTTAACGGCTCATCTCCCTCGTAAGTGTAGATGCTAATATCATCCAAAGCGGAAATTCTATCCGTTGCGTAAGCAGGGATTCTTTTTTTGTCCGCTAGTGATTCTACGATGATGTTGTTCTTTCCTTGAGCGATTACCTTATAAAGCCCCGGTTTTCCTGAAATAGAAATGATTCCTGTTAAATCCATGTATAATTATTTGAACGCCAAAAATATCAATTCTTCCTGAATTATAGCTTGATCAATTTACTTCTGATGATTTCGCTTGATGTTTTTACGAGAATGATATAGCTACCAGCCTTGAGTTGGCTTATATCAAATGAGGCGCCTGAGTTGAACGAAAGAACAGTTTTTCCGCTTTTATCCAGGATCCTAATTTCTTCTATAGGCTCATTGCTTTTAACTGTAATACTATGGCTAGTAGGGTTAGGGTAGAGGTCAAATTGAGTCATTTCCTCATTGAGCCCTAACGTAACAACCATTGGGTCAGATGTAGAATAGCAACCACCTTCCGCGACTACTTGAACTTGATAAGTCCCCGTGGTTTCATAAATGATCAGGTCTTGTCCTGTTTGATTCTCGATGGGCTCTCCGTTTAAGTACCATTGATACTGTTGTGCTGTCGAAGAGGATATCTGCATGGAGCCAGAAATACTGATCGTTGGTTGGGTGGGAGTAACCATGTTTAATATTAGATCAAGAGCATGTGCCTTCCCATATCCGTAGGCATTGTTAGGAGTTGTTCCTGTAAAATTGTCTGAGTACGCAGTAGCATGGAGATCGTTTAGGAAATCGCTGTAAGTAGCAAATGGACATTTCTCTAAATAGAGTGCAGCGATCCCTGCAACAACCGGAGAAGCCATTGATGTTCCTCCATTTCTTGCAAACCATCCGCTTGAATCAACTGCAGAGTAATTTCCCGGATTATTGAGAAAAGAGAAGGGTGCAGCTGTTAGCGAAATATCACCCGCAGCGGTAACATCCGGCTTTATGATGTTGTGTCTGTTCGGACCTTTACTTGAGTTAAGACTTAATTCACCTGGTGATACTCCTCCAGAGACATATGTATTCATATTACGATCAATATGTGACCACCTATTTTTCATGTTTCCAACGGAAACAATCTGTTCAGAGCAATTCCAGGAAGAAACTATAGATTGTGTGGAATCAGGTCCGGCATAGTAAACCACATTGGGATATTGAGCAGGGCTCATCAGTTCAAAATCATCCAAAATATGATTAAGCCCAAGCCATGCGCCGCTCCAAAGATCATAGCTTCCCGAGCCAGTTGTGTTAAACCTGTATAGGTAAGGAGGGTTATTTGTTGAATCACAGTCTTCAAGCAACATCTGCATGTGATATGCTCCGTATACCTGTTCTATGAGAATTTGGGCAGTACAGAGAATGTCATTATTCTCATTACGAATGGTGTCTAGTACTATGGAACCTAAATTGGCAGTAGCATTTCTAAAGCTTGTTGAACCCGCTTCAGACCAATCCGGTGCGGGACGATCCACAGAAATTGAGTAGTCCCAAGTTGCTTCAGATGGATCCGCCCATAAATCAAAGAATACGGTATTTGGACCGAAAAAAGAAGATGGATTTGTTGTCATCCAGAAGAAGCTCGTGTCTGCATTTACGGAGTTTCCAACGTGATAAGCGGCTTGGTTACCAGAGTTTCCCGCCGCACAGACAATAATACGACCTCCTTTTTCTGAAACGAGTGATTCCATATAAGATGCGGCCGGATCATTTCCGTCATGTGATCCGAGGTATGTCCCCAGGCTTAAGTTTACTACCGCGGGCCTACCCATTGAATCCGCAACCTTAAATATGTAATCGCAAGCATCAGCTACTGTTAAGGTCCAGTTACCCAGACCGAAATCTGTTTCTACTATAATGATATCCGCGTCAGGTGCCATTCCATGATTTGTTCCATTCGCATTACCGTTACCTACGGCCTGTCCGGCAACAGTTGTTCCATGCCCACCGGAATCCATGCTCGTGCAAAAGCCATTATTTATCATTGTGCTGTCCCAAACAAATCCATAACCGTATGGTTGAGGAGAGTTAGGACTTGATGGCATTGACTGGTCCCAATAGCGCAGGACTCTCGTGTTTCCAAGACTATCTTGAAAGTCTGGATGGTTAAAATCTAGCCCCTCATCAACAACCCCGACTAGTACGCCTTTCCCCGTGTAAGGCCTGTCTATTCCAGCGGTGCCTAAATGAACACTGTCAACAAAATGTTTGGCGCGAGCAGAGTCACTCAAGAGAACTGGTGCGCTTAATTCAACATATACTTTGTCGAATAATTCTTCTGAAATAGCAGCGGCCCCACTTTCTATAAGTGTAAAGTAGATCCAGTTCTCGTTGAAATATTTGGGTTTAATGTTTTCAGCTTGAAGTAACTGTACGTTATCAGGTGTATTTGCTACGCACATTGGAATCGCATCTTGCCGACTTTTGCTTAAGTTGTTAGCCTTTCCGGTTACTTGAGAAAAACCGGTAAAAGTCAAAAAGATGATGAAAAGAGTTAAAAAAGCGCGCAATCTGATTTCCATTCGTCAAGGATTTATACCTACTAGACGTAAATATAAACCGATTGGTTATTTTTC
>JBMSGX010000008.1:0-26519 GCA_049416285.1 Crocinitomicaceae bacterium
AATATTCCGCCATTGTTAGTCCAGAAAGAGCTACACGAGCACGTGCTCCTGGAGGTTCGTTCATTTGACCGAATACGAAAGTAGCCTTAGACTCTTTCATTTCGTTAAGATCAACTTTCGAAAGATCCCATCCACCTTCTTCCATAGAGTGAAGGAAATCATCTCCGTATTTAATAATTCCTGATTCAAGCATCTCACGAAGAAGGTCATTTCCTTCACGTGTACGCTCACCTACACCAGCGAATACTGACAAACCACCGTGTCCTTTCGCGATGTTGTTAATCAACTCCTGGATCAATACTGTTTTACCTACACCGGCACCACCGAACAATCCAATCTTACCTCCTTTTGCGTAAGGCTCGATAAGGTCGATTACTTTAATACCTGTGAAAAGCACCTCTGTTGCTGTTGACAGATCCTCGAATAAAGGAGCTTCACGGTGAATGGGCAATCCATTTTCATTACTCACAGAGTTGATTCCATCGATCGCTTCCCCAACTACGTTGAAAAGACGTCCTTTGATCTTCTCTCCAGTAGGCATTTTGATCGCTCCTCCTGTCGAGATAACTTCCATACCTCTTGTGAATCCATCAGTTGAATCCATTGAGATCGCTCTTACTGAATTCTCTCCTACGTGAGACTGCACCTCAAGCACAACCTTTGTTCCATCTGCTTTGTTTACGTAAAAAGCATCGTAAATCTTCGGAAGTTCTGTTCCCTTCTCAAAGCTTACATCAACTACAGGACCGATTACCTGTGAAATTTTTCCTTTAATATTCGACATTTGAACGTCTTTTTTAGAGTTAACTTCTCAATTTCGGGCACAAAGATATGATATTTTAGACAGAACCATCAAACCAATTGGAAATAATTATCTGAAGACGTGAATATAAGTTATCAACAACCTAAAATAGGCGTCCAATCAATTTGACGGAATATTTCTCTTGATTAGAAATCTTACCGGAATTACCGTGAAAATAACTGCCAGCACTACAACCATGAATAAGATGAAGAAGGCATCACTTACTGTTACACTGATCGGGAACGGTTCACCCCCTGAATTCGGCATTAATAATAGATGGTATCTCAACTGCAGAAAACAAACGATATAGCCCAGAATGATGCCAATCACAATACCTCTTCCTGAAATCAACATCCCTTCATAAAAAAACAACCTAAAAAGAAAGGTCTTTGAAGCTCCAAATGACTGCATCGCTTTAAGATTTTCTAACTTCTCCACAAACAACATCGTGAGTGAAGCTACAAGGTTAAAAGCAGCAAGAATGAAAATGAATAGCAATATGAAAAGTACGATCAGCTTTTCTGACTTACTCGTTTTATAAATGAGTTCATTCTTTTCGTAATTGGTTTTAACGACAAAATCATCGCCCAATTTAGACTGTAGCAACATCTTGACATCCTCATTGCTGTGTTCAGGAAGTACATCTACATATACCGCTGTCAAACGATTATCACTATCCAATAATGATTGACCCTTTTCCAATGGAAGGAGTACAGCTTGAGCGTTGATCTCTTTGTTGTAACTAAATCGGCCGTTTAATTTGACGATCTCAGTTCGGAAAGGATTCCTTCCCGCCCTAATTTTTAGGTTCTTTTTCGCAGCATAAAAGATGACAGACTCATGTCCAACTCCCGGGATAAACCCATCTAGTTTGTCTAAAAGTGTAGCTCCTACCAATCCATAACTTACTGTTCCGTCTTCCAACAAAGGTACACCGTCGATCATATGTTCAGACGTCTTTGACATAGACAGGAAATTAGAGTCAACGGCAAATAAATTAGCATTCACCCATTTATCCTCATGTTTGAGAATAACTATCTCCTCGAGAGCGCGCGCAGATGTATTAACACCTTCTATGGTATTAATCTCGTCAAGATTCAGCCTATTTGCATTGAAAGACTTACCGACTGATGCTCTTATCGTAATATCAGGATCGAACTCTGAATACAGTTGTTCGATCATTTTCTCAATACCATTAAAGGCAGATAATAATATGACAAGCGCCGCAGTTATCGTTGCAATACCAACAACCGATATACGCGTGATCAAATTGATCACGTTCTTTCGCCTCTTTGCCGAAAGATATCTGCGCGCTATGAAAAAAGGTACATTAATGATCAGCCCTTTTTCAGCAATTGGTCGATCTTATCAGCATACTCCAAACTGTCATCAATAAAGAATCTTAACTCGGGTATCATCCGCATGTTTTTCAATCGTCTTCCTACTTCCCCTCTAATCTTTGATCTGTTCAATTCAATGTTTGCCAAAACTTCTTTTGGTGCAGGGCCCGCGAAAATACTAAGGTAACATCTTGCCAGTGAAAGGTCTGATGTCACTCTGACAACAGTTACAGAAACCATGGCGCCGAGACAAATCTCACGCGCGTTTCTTTGAAAGTAAGTAGAGAGCTCCTCTTGGATAACTCCTTCTATTTTGTTTTGTCTAATTGAACCCATGTCGCAAAAATAATGAATACTTATCTGCCGTTAGACAACTAGGGAAACAAAAACCTATCTTTGTCTTCATGGCAGGCACGAAGCAGATCTACAAAATGACATTTAAATACAAAGGCACTGCTGCCTTGGTGATCGTTTACAATTTGCTGTTTGTTATTTTCAATCTCATCTCATTGGTGCTTTTCGTGCCGTTTCTTCAGATCATTTTCCCAACCGGAGAGGTTCAAGAAGAGGTTTTTAAGCCGGTTTACAGCGGTGGGCTCGACGGTTTCTTCAACTATTTATCCGATAGCTATGAATTCTTCATGTATTCTATGGCGAAGGACGACCCAAAAGGAGCTCTATTCTTTGTGTGCGTATCAGTAGCTATCGCATTTTTCTTTAAAAACCTGTTCCGTTACGGAGCTATCTATCACCAATCTCAATTGAGAATGGCTGTAGTAAGAGATGTACGTGATGCACTTTTCACAAAAGCCCTCAGACTTCCACTCTCCTACTATACAGAAGAACGCAAGGGAGATCTTATGTCAAGAATGCAAAGTGATGTAGGTGAAATAGAGATTGCCGTTGTAGCAATTTTGGAGTTGATCTACCGTGATCCGTTCGCAATCATCATTAACATTGCAGCACTTATTTACTGGAGTCCCGAGCTAACATTATTCTCTTTTATTCTCCTACCCGTTTCAGCGTTGATTATCTCACGTATAGGCAAGAGTCTTAAAAGGACAGCCCAACAAGGTCAGGAGCAAATGGGGATTCTGGTTTCTGCAATTGAAGAAGGGTTGGGAGGAATCAGAATCATTAAAGCTTTCAACGCAATACCACAAGCGATGGCCAGTTTTAAAAAGATAAACCTTCGTCATCAGCAGCTTGTCACAAAAACATTTCGTAAGAAAGACCTATCTCCACCACTGAATGAAACACTAGGCGCGATCGTAATGATCATTATCGTCTGGTTTGGTGGTTCAATGATCCTTGACGCAGGACAGGAATCAGGCTTCACGGGAAAACAGTTCATTGGATTTATCCTTGTATTCTCTCAGTTACTCCGTCCCATTCAAAATGTAGCTAAGTCAATAGGAAATCTGCATAAAGCAAAGGCGTCACAAGAACGTATTAACGCCATCCTAGATGCGGATGAGAAAATCGTTGAGCCGGCTAACCCAGTTCATCTAAACAAACTCTCAAGTGCAATTGAATACAAGAACATCAACTTTAAATACCGCGATGAGTATGTTTTGAAAGATGTTTCATTCACAATCCCCGTTGGGAAATCTGTTGCATTGGTTGGTGAGTCGGGAAGTGGTAAATCAACATTAGCAGACCTCTTACCACGATTTTATGATGTTGAAGAAGGTGAGATCCTTTTCGATGGTGAAAACATTAAAAACGTATCGATCAAAGATCTACGTGACCATATCGGGATTGTGTCTCAAGAGTCCATTCTTTTCAATGATTCCGTGAAGAACAATATTGCTTTTGGTTCACCGAATGCTACAGACGAGGAGATAGAGCAAGCTGCCAAAATAGCAAACGCATATAACTTCATAACCGAATTGGAGAACGGTTACGACACGAATATTGGGGAGCGTGGAAACAAACTGTCGGGTGGGCAGAAACAAAGACTCTCTATCGCTAGAGCTGTGCTGAAGAATCCAGATATTCTTATTTTGGATGAAGCAACCTCTGCATTAGATACTGAATCTGAAAAGCTTGTTCAGGAGGCATTGGACAATTTAATGAAGGACAGAACCAGTTTGGTAATCGCTCACCGTTTGAGCACGATCAAAAAAGCGGATGAAATCATCGTTCTATCTAAAGGGAAAATAGTTGAGCGAGGTTCGCACGACGAACTGATCGCAATGAAAGGAACCTATCACAGACTATCTTCTCTTCAGGACGTTACCTCTTAAAATTAATGTATTCGATTGGGTCTACCGCCTTTTGATTATGCCACAACTCAAAGTGTAAATGCGGACCTGATGTATTCTCACCAGTGTTGCCAACTATCGCGATCGGATCTCCAAGTTGGACCTTGTCACCCATCTTTTTAAAGATCGTTTTGTTGTGTTTATAAATGGATATAAACCCATTTCCGTGATCAATAACTGTCATGTATCCATCTTTCTGTGTGAATCCTGAATAGATCACAGTTCCGGCCAAACATGCTTTTACTTCTGTTCCCTTTACCGTGACAATATCCACTCCAGGGTGCGAACGCTTATCGTATTTCTGACTTATCTCTCCAGTAACTGGACTACCGAAAATAGCAATGTGCTCCTCTTCGATCCTGTTCATGCGAATGTCGTCATTGATCTTTTGAACTAAATCTTTTTCAGCGTCGGTGAAATTTTCATTGAGGGAATCATAATTGATGACTGGCATCTCCATGATCTCGTCGACTGTCATACTGTCAAGTTTCTCACCGTGAAGCAATTTCGAAATATTCGAGATGAATAGATCTTGTGTTTCTAGCTTTTTTGAAAGCGATGCGATCTCAACATTTTGCTTCTCAAGTGTCTCTCTGTCAATATCCACATCGTTCGTTGTCAGATATCTTGAAAATGGTCCGTAAATGACGAGCAAAGTAGCCAGAAACCCAATGACTAGGCTGTAAAGAATGATCAAACTTATAATTCGAACACCTGTACTTTGGAAACTCCATACCTCATTAAAGTTGATCGGATTTGAAGCTGAAAACTTCAATTCACGATTAAGCTTGTCCCATATTGATCGAAATCTTGACATTGCCGACAAAACTCCATAAATTATAGTAATGAAACAAATAATTAGGATTCATTAACAACACAAAGACAATTTGGCTTGAATTTTGTACGTTTAAAGGAAACGTTTTCAAAGTTTAAACGTCTACACTAAAGATGCGAACACTCTTAGTTGCCATAGCTGCCTTTTTTACAACAACCGCTGGAGCTCAGCTGGTTACTTCCACTGCTATGAATGCATCTCAACTTGTACAGAATGTTTTACTAGGATCTGGGGTGACAGTTTCTAATATCACATTTAACGGAGCACCAATGGCCATAGGCTATTTTGATGCTTCCAACACTACATTAGGGATTGACGAGGGTATTTTATTAACCACTGGTACCGTTCAGAATACAGCTGATGGACCGCATGGTCCGAACGACATGCCAAATGCCGGTATGGATAATGGTGCGGGAGGCTTCCCACCACTAACGAACCTTATCGGAGGGACACAAACCTTCAATGCAAGTGTTTTAGAATTTGATTTTGTTCCATATTCCGACTCGGTGAGATTCAGGTATGTATTCGCTTCGGAGGAATATCCAGAATACGTCGGCTCTCAATTTAATGACGTCTTCGCCTTCTTTATTAGCGGACCTGGAATTACTGGTTTACAAAATATTGCTACCCTTCCTTCAGGACAGGCGGTAGCCATCAACAATGTCAATAATGGACCATCGAACGCAGGACCTTGTACAAATTGCGCCTATTATGTCGACAATGGTAATGGATCTAATGGGCCTTTCAATGGAAGCCCTCAGTATATACAGTATGACGGATTCACTACTGTACTTACGGCTGAATCAGAAGTTCAATGTGGTCAGACTTACCACCTTGTAATATCTATTGCTGATGCAGGTGACCCCGTTTGGGATTCAGGAATATTCTTAGAAGCTAACAGCTTGTCTTCGAATACTCCGGTTGAACTTACTTATCAATTATCTCAAGAGTTGTTTGTCAACAGTAATCAAATGGCCGAAGGATGCGTTACGACGACTGTCACTGTGGAAAGAGGGGCAAATCAAATTGCCTCACCAATGACGATTCCTGTGAATGTGTCAGGAACTGCAACCGAAGGGGTTGATTATGACAATTTACCTAACAGTATTACTTTCCCTGCAGGTGTTCAGACCGTCAGCTTTGATTTTACCGCTTTCGCTGATGGAATAACAGAAGGTCAGGAATCCGTGATCATTACATTACCACTCGTCGATCCTTGCGGAAATCCAAGCCCATTGGAAATCACCATATTTATTGAAGACGTACAACCTGTAGAAGTTGAGATCACTGGAGAGAATGTTGAATGTCCTGGAGATATGGTCAATCTGGTTGCTAATATTACAGGCGGCGTTGAACCTTATACGATCTTGTGGAATACGAACGAAACAAGCGAACAGATTTCTGTTTCACCGAACAGCACCCAAACATATTCAGTGTCTGTAACAGATGCTTGCTTGAACCAAACGGCGACGGATGACTTTACTGTAACAGTACCTAATCTTCCGCCTCTAACTTTAACGACAACTCCAGATATTACTGAGATCTGTCCTTACTTAACAACAACATTGGATGCTACGGCTAATGGAGGTTCAGGGAATTACTCTTATCAGTGGTCATCACCAGGAAATCCAAATCTTGGAACATCTACGTCAATTTCCGTAACGCCTGCTTCAACAACGACATACACAGTTACAGTTACTGACAATTGTGGTAATTCTACATCCGAAAATATTGTATACACAATTACAAGTCCGCCATTAGTTCTCACGATGAGTCCTACTGTGGAGATATGCCCGGGAGATTCCGCTTTCATTACAGTAACGCCGTCAGGAGGATTTGGACAGTATTATTATAATTGGCTGCACAGTGGTGAAAATACAGCTGGCGTTTGGGTGACTCCTGAAGAAAGCTCTGTTTACACGGTAAGCGTATCTGATGAATGCCAGACATTTACGGTAGAAGGATCTGCAACAGTTAGGGTGATTCGCCCAACAGCTGATTTTGAATTGACTTCAAACGGATACTTATTCAATGATCAAGCCATTCAATTTGTGAATACCTCCATCAATGCTCAAGATTACGAGTGGGATTTCGGAGATGGTAACAATTCAACGGTTGTTCATCCTCAAAACTCATATGATGATCCCGGAATTTATTACATCACACTTGTCGCAATCGACGACAAAGGATGTACAGATACAATCGTAAAACCAATCAACATTGAAGAAGAATGGTACATCTACGTTCCAAACACCTTCACACCGGATGGCAACCGTCATAACAACGACTTCCGTGCAAGCACAATTGGTATAAGCGATTTACAGATCAGAATTTTTAATCGCTGGGGCGAGGAAGTATTCTTTGAAGATAACGTTGATTTCATCTGGGATGGAACCTACAACGGTTGGTATGTCCCTGACGGAACTTACACTTATAAAATCGAATTTACCACGAATTCAGGACGTCAAGAAACGATTCTTGGGCATGTAAATATGCTCAGATAATTACAGTGATTTGGTTCTTCCGCCATCAACCGGTACATTAATACCATTTATATAGGAGGCTCTTGGAGATGCTAAAAAGGCAATTGCCTCTGCTACCTCTTCGGGTTCTGCAATTCTGTTCATCGGTGATTGTTTAGCCATTCCATCAAGGATAGCATCTACATTATCTCCCGTTTTCTCAGATTTCGCTTCGGCGATAGATTTTAGTCTTATCGTATTCGTTGCACCTGGCAAGACATTGTTCACGGTAATATTGAAGGGACCTAGTTCATTTGCAAGAGTCTTACTCCAATTGGCCACAGCTCCACGAATAGTATTGGAAACACCGAGATTCGCCAAAGGCTGCTTTACGCTGGTAGATATCACATTAATAATTCGGCCGTATCCGTTCTCTTTCATTTTGGGATAGATAGCCTGAACTAATATATGGTTACAGATCAAGTGTTGCGTGAATGCATTTTGAAACTCTGATATCTCTGCGTTAATGATCGGACCTCCCTTTGGACCACCAGTATTATTCACAAGTATATGCGGCGAATTTCCTTCAGCTAGGTAGTTGCTAATGACTGATTTCAATTCTTCAGGTTTCGTAAAATCAGCAACTAAATAATCATGAGATTGTCCACCATTGATCGAAAGACCAGCTTTGGCTTCAATAAGCCTACTTTCATTTCTCGCCACCAATGTGACCCTTGCTCCTCGCTCTGCCATTAGCATTGCAGCTGCCAATCCAATTCCTTGTGTACTTCCGCAGACAATTGCGTGCTTCCCTGATAACTCCATTTTATTGATCTTTTAGACGAAGATAACTCAAAGTTCGATAAACAAAGATTGTAGTTAATAAATCAGGTTAAATGCACGATAAACGGATTTATGACGATTCGATAAACAAGTGAAATTAATCGACAAAAACACATGTCTTGTTGGTATTTTAACAATTAGAAAAATTTATGAAAGGATTTCTTGAATTCACCGGACAACCTTCCTTTTTTATTTCAATAGAATTACTTTTCCAAAAGGATTTACGAACAATCATAAAACTTCACTTTAGTTTAATCATTTCGTAACTTAGTACAACAAAAAAAATGAACTATGAGAAAATTACTACTCACATTCTCCCTTTTATTTGGAGTAGTAGGAATGAGTAAAGCAGATATATGCCAAACTCCTACTTCTACTGCAAGTGGAACGGATAATTCGAATGTTACCGCAACAGTAACAGATTTTACTTGTGTTGGGGCAAACCCAATTGTTGCAGCGACATTGGATGCTTCAATTGGCACGCAATGTACAGTTTGGTATTGGTATGACATCTTAGTAGATGGAGTTACCGTCGCTACACAACAGTGTAATCAGACAGGTTTTGACCTTACAGCATACCTTCCATTTACATCGGTATCTATTGTTTCTTTTGACAACCCTGCGGATGGAATTGGTGACAATGTAACGATGGTGGCAACTGTCAACCTTACTTACTTTCCGCCATGTTCAAACCCGCCAAACTTTATTTCATCTAATGTTTTAACTACAACTGCGGATTTGTCTTGGGATCCAATTGGAAATGCTCAAACCTATACTGTGGAATGGGGAACTCCAGGTTTTACGCCTGGTACAGGAGCAGAATTAGGTTCTAATGCCGGCGTGGCTGGGACTACCTCTCAAGCAACAGGATTAACTGCTGGTAACACTTATGAGGCATATGTACAGACTGACTGTGGCTCAGACGGAATAAGTACTTGGGCGGGACCAATTACATTTACCACTCCATTCCAACCACCATTAGGCGTTACTTGTTCGACTGGTTTTGCTACTTATATTTTCTCTAATGATATGGAGACAAATAGTGGATGGACCGGGGATATAGGAACTGGAAATGCGCAATGGGACTTCCCAGTTGGAACACCAGGAGGTAACTCTACAGGAACGGGGCCATCAGCAGCTGCAAGCGGTACTTATTATGCAGAATTCGAAGCATCAGGCATTGTTGCCACTACCGCGTCAATGGTAACTCCTATGATTGACTTATCAAACGCGAATTCACAAGCTGAGCTTTCATTTTATATGCATGCTTTTGGATCGGACATAGGAACATTAAATGTTGGTGTTGGAACATCTCCAACAGGACCCTTCACGACTGTATTTTCTTGGACTGGTCAATACCAGACTGCAGCAACAGATCCTTGGGAACAAATTGGAGTTGATATATCGGCATATTTAGGACAACAGATATATGTTGAGTTTAATTATGGTGCGTTAACTTCCGGATTTGAAGGTGACATGTCAATAGACCTAGTTCAGGTAGAAACATGCGTAACTTGTCCTGGACCAACCAACCTTTCTGGAACATTCACTGCACCGGACATGATATTCGTAGATTGGACACCTGGCGGAACTGAAACGGCTTGGAACATTGAATACGGACCATCTGGATTTACTCCGGGAACAGGTACCGTGGAAAATGTAACATCGGCACCACATACACTTATGGGAGTTACTCAAAATACACTTATCGATATTTACATTCAAGCCGATTGCGGTGGTGGAGATGAAAGTGCTCTGGTAGGACCAATAACAGTTTCTACCTTGGCAAATGACGAAGCGTGTAACGCACAATGGGTAACAGTTGATAGTACTACTGTAAACTACTCAAACATTGGAGCAACAACTCAGGTTGGCGAGCCGGGAAGTACGCCAAACAACACCGTATGGTTCAAAGCAATTGTTCCTGCCTCAGGACACATGGCGATTGCTACTTGTGGTACCGACTTCGACTCAGAACTTGAGGTTTTTGATGCAAGTGATTGTGCTGACTTTGGTACGTTTACATCTTTAGGATACGCTGATTTCAACCCATGGAGCTGTGCTGGTTCCCATCCAGCGGGAATTGAATTATGTGGCTTAACACCAGGTGACACAGTTTTGTTTTGGGTAGGATCTTGGTCTGCTACGAATACAGGTACATTCCCGTTAACAACATGGGAAATTACCTCAGACGCGGGAACTGGATCTTTAGCTGAAATGTGTGTTGCTGACACTGTAGATCTTTGGCAATACTTAACAGGAAACGGAGATATGAGTGGAGTTTGGAATTATCCATCAAACCCTAGTGCAGTGATCGGAAGTCAGTTTGTTGCTGGTAACAGCACATTTGCAGGTGACACGGTTTATTACATCGTAAATAATGCTTGTGATGCTGACACAGCAGCTGTCGCAATCGATGTATACGGTCTTTCGCAAGCAGGTGGTGATGGATCATTTACAGTTTGTTTGAATCAACCTTATGATCTTTACTCAGGATTGACAGGAACCGTTGATATTGGAGGAACTTGGTACGACCCTGCCAACAACCCTACAAACTCTCAACAGAATGCACCAAATTTACCAGGTCAGTTCAACTATGATTACATTGTTTCAAACGGGTTCTGCCCTGCTGATACATCCAACATTGTTGTAACAGTAACATCAGGGTGTGACTGGTTAAATGTTGAAGAACTTTATTTCGAAGGAGTTGAGGTTTATCCAAACCCGGCAACTGAGAATATCTTCATTTCAAATACTGGTTCTGATGAGGTATTCAGCTACGAAATGACTGACGCTCAAGGTAAGCTGATCGCAACAAAAGAAAATGCGATCAACGGTTCGAAAACTACTGAGATCAACATAGAGCAGCTTGAAACTGGTCTTTACCTGATAAAAGTATACAATGAGAATGCAGCTAGAACATTTAGAGTTGTAAAACAATAATGACACGTTAATAATCCATTTTTACCTATTGAATTGAAGTTTGTTTCATTCAATAAAAATTGAACTTTATGAAATTACTATTGCTCTTTGTTGCCATCTTTTCTTTTGGGATGGCTAACGCACAAATCAGCACATTCCCCTACACTGAAGACTTTGAGGCATCTGATGGGGGATGGACAACCAGTGGGGCCTTATGGCAATGGGGTGCTCCAGGCGGTGCTGTAATTAACACAGCAAATTCAGGTGCTAATGCATGGGTAACCAACCTAACGGGCGCTTATCCAAACAGTGCTAATGAAACCGTACTCAGCCCAATATTTGATTTTACAACTGTTACGACTCCGGCTATTCAGTTCGCGATGAAAAGTGAGCTTGAATTCAGTTGGGATGGAGTGGTTCTTCAATCATCAATAGACGGAGGCACAACTTGGCAAAATGTTGGAGCATTTGGTGATCCTAACTGGTACAACGATAATACAATTACTGGAACACCTGGTGGTTCTCAAGAAGGTTTCACAGGAACGGGAATCGGCTGGATGAATGTAGACCATCAACTAAACGGATTAGGTGGTCAACCAAGCGTTCAACTTCGTTTTGCTTTTGGATCTGACGGGTCTGTGACTTACGAAGGATTCGCCTTTGATGATATCACCGTTTACAACCTAACATGCCCGAGCCCATCTGCTCTTGTTGGAACTTATCTGGCACCTGACAGTTTAATTCTTAACTGGGCCAATGGAGCTTCAGAGACTTCATGGAATGTTGAGTACGGAGCATCCGGATTTACACAAGGATCAGGAACGACTGTTACATTTAACAGCAACCCTGATACTTTGACAGGAATTTCAGCTAATACACTTTACGATTTTTATATTCAGGCAGATTGTGGAGGTGGTGACCTAAGTACTTGGCAAGGGCCTTTCCAAGTGTCTACATTGGCTAATGATGATGCTTGTAACGCAGTTTGGGTTTCTGTTGACAGCTCAACAGTTAACTACTCTAATGTAGGTGCAACGACTCAAGTTGGAGAGCCCGGAAGTACACCAAACAATACGATCTGGTTCAAGGCAATCGTTCCAGCTTCAGGACACTTGGCAATTGCAACATGTGGTACAGACTTCGATTCTGAATTAGAAGTATTTGATGCAGGTACTTGTTCTAATTTCGGCAGCTTTACTTCTCTTGGGTATGCGGATTTTAACCCTTGGAGTTGTGCTGGATCTCATCCTGCCGGAATTGAACTTTGTGGACTAACGGCTGGCGACACAGTAACTTTCTGGGTAGGAAGCTGGTCAAATGGAAACACCGGCACCTTCCCGCTAACGGTTTGGGAAGTATCTGCCAATGCTGGAACAGGAACACTTGCCGAAATGTGTGTTGCTGACACTGTTGACCTATGGCAATATGTTACGGGCAACGATGACATGAGCGGAGTTTGGGATTACCCATCGAACCCAAGTGCAGTGATCGGAAGTCAGTTTGTTGCTGGAAACAGCACATTTGCGGGAGACACTGTTTACTACATTATAAATAACTCATGTGACGCTGACACAGCAGCTGTTGCAATCGATGTGTACGGTCTTTCGCAAGCAGGTGGTGATGGATCATTTACAGTTTGTTTGAATCAACCTTATGATCTTTACTCAGGATTGACAGGAACCGTTGATATTGGAGGAACTTGGTACGACCCTGCCAACAACCCTACAAACTCTCAACAGAATGCACCAAATTTACCAGGTCAGTTCAACTATGATTACATTGTTTCAAACGGGTTCTGCCCTGCTGATACATCCAACATTGTTGTAACAGTAACATCAGGGTGTGACTGGTTAAATGTTGAAGAACTTTATTTCGAAGGAGTTGAGGTTTATCCAAACCCGGCAACTGAGAATATCTTCATTTCAAATACTGGTTCTGATGAGGTATTCAGCTACGAAATGACCGACGCTCAAGGTAAGCTGATCGCAACAAAAGAAAATACGATCAACGGTTCGAAAACTACTGAGATCAATATAGAGCAGCTCGAAACTGGTCTTTACTTGATCAAAGTTTACAATGAGAATGCAGCAAAGACTTTCAGAATTGTAAAACAGTAATAAAACAGAATTCAATCAAAGGGAGGCTTTTGGTCTCCCTTTTTTTGTGAACTATTTTTAACTTTACCTAAAAGCCATAAGATATGAAAGCACCTTTTAATCTTCAAAAGTGGATCGATGAAAACCGAGATCTTTTAAAACCACCTGTTTCAAACAAGAACCTATATGTGGAGGCGGGCGACTTTATTGTCATGATCGTTGGTGGACCAAATGCAAGAAAAGATTACCACTATAATGAAAGTGAGGAGCTATTTTATCAACTTGAAGGTGATATTACTGTGCGAATTCAAGAAGACGGTAAAGCAAAAGATATTCAGATCAAAGAAGGCGACATCTTCCTATTACCCGGCAACATTCCACATTCACCAATGAGAGGTGCGAATACCGTTGGTTTGGTAATAGAAAAAGTGCGAAAAGGAACTGATCTTATGGACGGCCTAATGTGGTTCTGTGATGAATGTAATCACAAGCTTCATGAGTACCGATTCCCATTAAAGGATATTGAACACGACTTCCTTTCAAGATTCAGAGAATTTTACGGTTCTGAAGAACATCGCACTTGTGATAACTGCGGACATGTTATGGAAGTGGATCCAAGATTCGTTTAGTCTACCTTAATAGATTTACGTGCCCAACATATACATGATTGATCTCTTCTAGGTCTGTCACTGTTGCTTTCCATGTGTAGGTTCCGTCCTGGCACATAATTCCCTTGTAGGTTCCATCCCAAAAGTCTTCAAGAGATTCTACTGTATAGATCAATTCTCCCCAACGGTTATAGATCTCCATTTTGAAGGCTGTTGAGTTCTGTACAATTGCCTTGAAGGTTTGATTGAACTCATTCCCATCAGGTGTGAACGTGTTCGGTATGTAGACTACGGGATCGTATACAACGTTCACGGTATCCGCAGCAAAACATCCATTCTCGTCTATGTAACTCGCAATATATGTGAAGTTTTGATCTGGATTTGCAAGAGGATCATCACAAACAACACACGATAAAAATTCGACAGGATACCAAGTCACTTGTCCATTTGTGGTTGTGTTTGAAGTAAGTTGCACCTGTTCACCTTGTATTGCGTAGACCGTTCCATTAGTTTGGATAAAAGGCATTGGATGAAGGTCCACGAAAACTGAGTCACTTCCCCAACAGCCATTCAGGTCAATTCCTGAAACAGTATAGATCGTTGGAGAAATTGGTGTTGCGTAAACTGAAGATGTATTCGGCGAACTCAATGTATTACTTGGAGTCCAGACATAACTGACGCCGCCTGTAGCGAACAACTGAGCACCTTCTCCCGGACAAAGTATGGTGTCATTGAATGCGTCGATCTGAGCGTTTACCACATCTATAAATACACTGTCCAAAGCGAAACCGCATGCATTCGTGAATTCACAATAATAGAGCAAAGATGATTGAGGTGTGATAGTTACTGTTGGTCCCGTTTGGGTATTAATATTGATGTTTGGAGTCCAGTAATAGGAGTCTCCTCCTGAAACATTTATTGTCGTTGATGTACCTTCACAAACGTAAACACTGTCGGGCATAACCGGCTGTGGAGGGTCATAGAATACAGTTACTGTGACTGACTCGTTGAACACACATCCGTTAGGACTAGTTATCTCTACATCATATGTTATTGCTTGATCAGGGGTAGAAACAGGATTGGCAATATTAGGGTTATTCAAATATGTCGAAGGTGACCAGGAATACGTTCCTCCTCCACTTGCGTTTAAAAAAGCACTATTCCCTATACACACACTCGTGTCAGGAGAAATAGCCGAGTTATCGTTAAAAACGGGTACGGTAACGGATATGGTATCCGTACCACAGCTATCCGCCACAATAACCGTAAAGTCTGTTGTTTGAAATAAGGTGGCCGTTGGATTCGCTATGGTAGGGTCATCTAAAAATTGTGCTGGTGACCATTCATATATGCTTCCTCCAGTTGCATTTAGCTGATAAGATTCACCTGGGCAAATAGGTCCGGGAACAGCATCAACCTGCGCTTGGAAATCACCTATATTCACGTAAAACTGACTGGAATCGGTTGAGAAGCAGCCATTGGTATCACTCACGATCAATGTCACCAAGTAAGTCCCTGGACCCGGATAAACGTGCGATGTGTTCTCCAAGGTAGATGTATCCCCGTCACCGAAGTCCCAGTAAAAGAAGTTACCGTTTACACTGTTGTTTGTGAATACTACTGGATTCGGCAAACACACATAAGGGTCTGGATCAGCGGCTAGCGCTTCGATCTCCGCAAGCTCAAACTTAAAACATGCCATGTTACAGTTCGGACTGTTCGAAGTTTCGGACCATACACCAGGCGTAGTTGTAAAACCGGTCGTCACAGTACTTCCGCAAGAACCGCATACTGCATGGTAGATCCTTCCTGCCTTGTCAAATCGACTTGTCCCCCCATCAACGTGATTGTAAGGACTAGCCGTACCTCCCATGTATGTCCCATACTTAAGGTATGAGGCATCCGGTGCCAAAACAGCTATGTAGAAATTTGAACCGTTCGTAGTTGGCTGATATGCATCGGAAGTAACTGGAAAACCATTGCTGGTTGAGTTCACCGCCTGACTTACTCCTGCATTCGCATTCAACTGCCCACCCCATCCTGACAGGTAAATATCATAACAATCCGAAACAAGAAATGCTGTAGGTGATATCTCCACGTGACCAGTACTCGCTCCGATCATTGTTGTCCATTCGATCGTTAGGAGATCATTCGTGTATTTTCGCACGAATTGTCCTGAATTTGGATTACCATATAACCCCGCTGTAATTGCCCAATCTGATTCAGTTTGACCTAACACGTAAACATTATCATCAATATCTAGCTGTACAAAATATGCCTGATCGTATTCACCTAAACCAAGGAACGTTCCTGCTATGATGGCACCTGTGTTACTATCAAATTTTGCCAAATATCCATCCGCAAGACCACCATTGAAGGTTAAGTCCTCTCCTAATGCGAATGGCATCGTTCCCGAATCTGTACCTCCGGCAACGAAGACGTCACCAGCATTTGAAATTTGGACTGAGTTTCCAGTCTCCAATCCGGCACCTCCTAAGTAAGTCGACCATAACATGGTGCTTAATGTTGGATCTAATTTAAACACAACAGCATCCTGACCGCCGCTCATTGTTGGCTGTGCAGCATTGACAGTTGGAAAATCTGTTGACCCTGTCATTGACGCGATGTAAACATTATCAGCATCATCAAGAATAATTTCTCCTCTAAATTGATCTCCGTAATTAAACTTCAGATTAGATCTATTCAATCCGTCAGTTCCTGTTCCTCCCACATAAGTCGATGACAACAATGCAGTTCCGGTAGCATTCAATCTTGCAACAACAATATCAGAACCAGCAGTAAACCCAAGGTTATTTGTTTCTGTATTGGGCAATGAAGGACCCGCATCAAATGTATTATCGTAAGGCGTACCGGCCATAGGGAAATCAGAAGAAGACGTTACACCAAAAATGTACAGCTCACCGTTAGGTGCACAAACTATACTGTTTGGCGTCTCAGATCCCGTACCTCCGCCAAGATAAGTTGAGTATATAAGACTTGTTCCGTCTTCATTAAATTTCGTGATAGACATGTCTACTGTACCTCCAGCAAAAGTGTCATCATAAGCTCCGGTAGTGATAGGATAACCCTGCGCGAACACCACTCCCCCTCCAAATAGATTGGCATTCTCATCAGGAGTTGCAGACATCCCCCAGTTATCAGCAGTAGCACCAGTAAACGTTGAGAAAGTTAAACTTGGATCAATTATAAGTGTCGATGATTGATCATAACTACCCAGTTCAAAAGAAACAACATCACCTGACAATTCATAAGCAACATTCACCTTTTTCACACGACCATTTTCGTCGACTGTCCAAGCAACCGGTCTATCTTCAATGATGTCGCCGAACTCATTTGACACATGCAATCTCCCGTCCTCATCAATGAAAGCCTTGTGATGACCTTCCCATTGGATCCTGATCTTTGAAGCATCTTTATTTGGAGCAACCGCAAAGCTGTATTTCAAATTTCCAGGCTTGGTTTCATAGCGTACGTCAATACCAGGATAGATCTCTGTCATTTGAACATCTGCCACACTATAAATAGCTGACTTCCAATTACGCTTGTCATTGCCCAGAATGTAATTTCTGTAAAATGAAGAACTGTCGCGCTCTAGGATTTCTGCTGGTTGAATAGCTCCCAAAAACGTGGATCGGATCACATGTGATCTGTAATGTTCGTCCCCATGTTCAAACTCATCATCATGATGGTGGCTAAAGTGCTGTTTCGCATTAGACAGATTGAATAGCAATCCCGTTTTCTCAATATACAGCTCTCCAAGAGCAAGATCTAACTTAAATTCAATATTCTCATGCCATTGCCCTCGATTGGGATGCATCCAGACACCCTGCCCTGAGACAGGCAAAGCAGTCAAGATCAATATGAATAGAATGAGTGCACGCATCAACTTCGAAAGTTACAATAAATCACTGAAATTCAATAATTCGGGTTATTGCGAATGACTGAACTGTAGACCTCCATTAGTAAATCGTATTTTAATTGATATAGTTGCCATTTCAAGAATGGAATTTCTTTCGCATTTCAACAAAAATCAGTCCGTATTTTATGCGTAAATTTGCAACTCAAATGGCCCAAGAACTATGAGTGACCCGATTAAGCACGAGTGTGGTATAGCACTTCTTCGATTAAAAAAGCCAATAGACTACTACCTGGAAAAATATGGCTCAGCATTTTACGGAATCAATAAGTTGCACCTCCTCATGGAGAAGCAGCACAACAGAGGCCAGGACGGTGCAGGGGTTGCAAACATAAAGTTCGACATGAATCCGGGAGAGCGTTATATCTCAAGATACAGGTCTATTGACAGCAAGCCGATCCAAGATATTTTTGATCACATCAACGGGCGGTTTGAGGACATTCGCAAGCGTGATCCTCAATTATTGAAGGATGTCGATTACCTCAAGAAAAATGCGGGATTTACGGGTGAGCTTTTTCTTGGTCACTTGAGGTACGGGACTTTTGGTAGAAACTCAATAGAGAGCTGCCACCCTTTCCTCAGACAAAACAACTGGATCACCAGAAACCTTGTTGTAGCCGGGAACTTCAATCTTACTAATGTTGACGAACTTTTCGAAGTTCTCTTGCATGTTGGACAACATCCTAAAGAGATGTCCGACACGGTAACCGTTATGGAGAAGATCGGTCATTTCCTTGATATGGAAAATGAGGAAATGTATGAACAGTTAAAACCTCAGGGATACTCTAACCAGGATATTTACAAACGTATCGGAGAGAAACTGAATATTGAGCGTATCCTGAAACGTGCTTCAGAAGATTGGGACGGAGGTTATGCTATGGCAGGGCTTTTCGGTCATGGAGATGCATTTGTATTGCGCGACCCATCGGGAATTCGTCCTGCTTTCTGGTACGAAGATGATGAGATCTGTGTGGTAGCTTCTGAGCGACCGGTAATCCAGACAGCGTTCAATTTAAAGAGCAATCAGATCAAGGAACTTACTCCGGGGCATGCACTAATAATAAAGAAAGAAGGTACCGTTACAGAGACACTGATCAATGAACCTACTCCTGCGAGTAAGTGTTCATTTGAACGCATCTATTTCTCTCGCGGAAGTGATGTTGATATTTACCGTGAACGTAAAGAATTAGGAAGAAATATTGTTCCACAGATCCTTGAGACGATCGATGGGGACCTTGAAAATTCTGTCTTCTCTTTCATTCCAAATACAGCGGAAGTTTCATTTTACGGAATGATCAAAGGATTGGAAGATCACTTGAATGAAGAGAAGATCAAACAGATCATTGCTTTGGGAGGGAATCCTGACCAAGACGAGATCAAAAGGATTTTGCGCCAGCGTGCACGTATAGAGAAGATCGCCATCAAGGACGCTAAGCTTAGAACATTTATTACTCAGGATGACAGTCGTGATGACCTTGTTGCTCACGTATACGATATCACTTATGGAAGTGTAAACCCAAATACGGACAACCTTGTGGTAATCGATGACAGTATTGTCAGAGGTACGACATTGAAGCAGTCTATTCTCCGTATTTTGGATCGCCTGGACCCTAAAAAGATCGTGATCGTATCCTCAGCTCCTCAGATCCGTTACCCGGATTGCTATGGAATTGATATGGCAAAAATGGGAGACTTCATTGCCTTCGAAGCTGCAATTTCACTATTGGAAGAAAGAGGAATGACGGATGTGATCGATAACGTTTACCGTCAATGTAAGGAGCAAGAGTCTCTGAAGAAAGAGCAAGTGAAAAACTATGTGCAACAGATCTATGAACCATTCACAAATGATGAGGTTTCAGCTAAGATCAGTGAATTGCTTACTCCAAAAGAGATCGATACGCCTGTACAGATCATTTATCAGACAGTTGAAAATCTGCATAAAGCATGCCCGGGGAATACAGGAGACTGGTACTTCACCGGTAACTACCCAACTCCTGGAGGAAACCGTGTTGTGAACAAAGCATTCATCAACTGGAAGGAAGGTAAAAACGAACGTGCCTATTAAATGAATCGCCAGGCGACCATAATTTTCTACATACTCAGCGTCTACGTCGTTGTTCAGTTTTTATGGTGGGGATTTCATTTGATCGAATTAACGTCTGCAATAACAGAAGAATCTGAGCTGATCAGTAAGCGGGTAACGATGGTCATCGGTGAAGGAATTGTTTTCTTACTCATCTTGTTGCTTGGTCATTGGCAGATCAGAAGATCAATCAAAAAACAGCTATTGCTAGATCAGGATCAGCGAAACTTCATGCTATCAGTAACGCACGAGTTAAAAACGCCTTTGGCCGCTAACAAACTTTATCTGCAGACTATTTCCAAAAGAGATCTGGATGACGCCAAAAAACAGGAATTGATCGACAAGGCTATTGAGGAAAACAAGCGTCTCGAGCAGATGATCGATAAGATCCTGAATGCAACGCGACTTGAGAACAAGAGCATGGAATTGAACAAGGAATCAGTCGACTTACATGACCTTGTTAATAAGATAAAAGACCGGTTTCAATCATTCTATCCGGGCCTGGAAATAACACTGGATATTCAGAAAGCTTCTTCGTTAAATGCAGACTTATTTTTACTGGAAACCGTCCTCAATAATTTAGTTGAAAACGCTATCAAATACAGCGATGGCAAGCAAATCACTGTTTATGCTATAAACTCTGATTCGGCGCTAACCTTTGGTGTGAAGGATAACGGTAATGGTGTTCCTGTAGAAATAAGAGATCAGATCTTTCGCAAGTTTTACCGAAGTGGCGATGAAGATACACGAACGACAAAGGGTACGGGTATCGGTTTATACATTGTGAAGCAGATATGTGAGCTGCACGGATGGAGCATTGCATGCTTAACAAATGATCCAAAAGGATCGAATTTTCAAATCAACACAAGAAATGTCTAAGAAATTTGGATTGATCATATTAGATGGATGGGGAATTGGTGACCGCAGTAAATCAGATGCGATCTACAACGCCAATACTCCGTTCATGAATAGCTTGCTACGGGATTATCCGGATGCGACTTTATTGACCTCAGGCGAAAACGTTGGTCTTCCGGATGGACAGATGGGTAACTCTGAAGTTGGACATTTGAATATTGGAGCAGGAAGGATCGTTTATCAAGAGCTAACACGCATTAACAAGTCTATCCGCGACAAAGAGTTCTTCGAGAATCCGGTTTTGGTGGAAGCATTCACTAAGGCTAAAGCATCAGGCAATAAGATTCACTTGATAGGTCTCGTTTCAGAAGGAGGTGTTCACAGCTCTCAAGGACACCTTAATGCACTTTGTGAGATGGCTGAACAATTTGGAATTCAGCAAACGTACATTCATGCTTTTACTGATGGGCGCGATTGTGATCCAAAAAGCGGAGCAGGATTTATCCAAAACCTGGAACAACATATTTCAGGCACTAACTGTAGGATTGCGACTGTGATCGGGCGTTATTATTCCATGGATCGTGACAATAGGTGGGAGCGCATCAAAAAAGCTTACGACCTAATAGTGAACGGGCGTGGTGAGAAATATTCATCTGCAAAAGAAGCGATCGAGGCAAGCTACCTGAATGAAATCACTGATGAATTCATTGAGCCTTCACTGATCGATGAAGCAGGGATGATCGAAAATGGAGACACAGTGATCTCTTTTAACTTCAGAACGGATCGTCCAAGAGAAATAAGTATCGCATTGACACAAAAGGACATGCATGAATATAACATGCATAAGCTAGATCTGTCGTACTACACAATGACAAATTACGATCAAACCTTTGAAGGAGTTAACGTAATATTCGAGAAGGATAATCTAACCAATACACTTGGTGAAGTAATTGCCGAAAATGGACTTTCACAGGTAAGGATCGCTGAGACTGAGAAGTATCCGCATGTTACTTTTTTCTTCAGCGGTGGACGCGAGCTGGAGTTTTCAAATGAAAAGCGCATTCTGGTAAACTCACCAAAGGTTGCAACTTATGATATGCAACCAGAAATGAGCGCGCCAGAAGTTAGAGATCAGATCGTTAAGGATATTCGAACAAATAATCCTGACTTCATTTGTTTGAACTTCGCGAACCCGGATATGGTTGGGCACACAGGTGTATACGAAGCAATCGTGAAGGCAGTTGAAACAGTTGACCGTTGCTTGAAGGATGTTGTCCTTACGGGTCTTGAGTTTGGATATGAATTCCTTGTTATTGCCGATCATGGAAATGCGGACTATGCAATTAACGCAGATGGGACTCCGAATACAGCGCACAGCTTAAACCCGGTTCCCGTCGTACTTGTTACAGATGACAAGAACGCAAAGCTTGATCATGGAATATTGGCAGATGTTGCTCCAACAATCCTTTCAAGACTTGGCTTGGATCAACCGGCAGATATGACCGGAAGAGACCTAACGAAATAATTAAGAATTCTTTAGTTTCTGAACGATCGAAGTGGTGGAGAATCCATCTATCAATGGTATTGTTTTCACCTCACCTCCAGCATCACGAACGATATCTGAACCTACAATGTAATCCGGTGCATTGGAATCTTGTTGATCTGCGTTATAATCGCCCCCTTTTACCAAAATATCTGGCTTCAATAAATCGATAAGTTCTAACGGTGTGTCTTCGTGAAAAGACACAACAAGATCCACGAATCCGAGTCCGGCAGCTACAATTGCTCTAGAAACCTCATCATTTATAGGTCTGTCATCACCTTTTCCTAACCTTCGAACTGAATCATCAGTATTGATAGCTAATACCAGCCTGTTACCTAAAGATGACGCCTGAGCTAAATAAGAAACATGACCACGGTGAAGAATATCGAAGCACCCATTGGTGAATACAACTTTGTGCCCTTTTAACCGCCATGAGTTGATTCTTCTAACCGCTGTTTCTCGGTCAACGATCTTATTATTTATATAACTTACTCTATCCATTTACCTTCGGTTTACGCTGAATAAGGAACAAGGAAATTAATCCCAGCACAACAATTAATGCTGTTTGAACAACCCAGATAAAAATACCATATGCTGGAAAATCCATTCCGTACATCAATAAAACAGCTGTGATCCATGTTGGATAAGCACCTATCCCTCCAGGAAGTAATGCTATAGCTGCCGCACCCACTACAAAAGCTCCAAATACACATGCCACAGACATGTCCTTAGTTTCTTCAAATGCTTGAGCAAAGATCCAAATTCCGATCACATAGCAAAACCAAATGAAGAACGTATGTGCCACATACAACCATTTCTTCTCGGCCGTCCAAACGGTCTTTAACCCTTCCCAAAACCCTTTCAGTTTCTCGATAAAAAAGGTTCTGAATTTTGCATTTAGACGGTAGAGAATTCCGACCAGTGAAAGCATGACGACTCCTCCAATTATTAATAAAAGGTAATAACCGGAGTTAGTTCCACCTCCCTCTGTTGCAGTAATCTGCTTAAACGCTTCTGAATCGGTTTGAAGAATCCCTGCTATAAAGACGATCGCTCCTAACATAAGCACATCGATCACACGCTCTACAACGATTGTTGCAAACCCTTTTTCAAAGGGTACAGATTCATATGTTGTTAATAATCCAGCACGTGCAAATTCACCGGATCTCGGCACAGTGAAGTTGATCACATAACCCGACATAACAGAATGATATGCGTTACTCAAAGATACTTTGTAGCCCATGGGTTCCAATAAGAATCTCCAGCGAACTGCTCTACTCAAATGACTAAAAAATGAAACGATCAGACTAAGAACAACCCAGAAATAATTGGCTTCGAAAACAGCATTTTTCGTTTGCTCCAATTCCTTCTCTGTGAGTCCCGCGAAAAAATACCAGGTTAGATAGACACCAATCCCCAATGGAACGATGATCTTTAAGGCTTTAATGATCTTATCCTTCAAGGATTATAAAAGTTTATTTGTCTCTGTATCCGGGAAAACCAACGTTGGTTTAAAAGTCTTCGCCTCTTCGAAATCTAAAAATCCGTAACCAATGATGATCACGACATCCCCTACTGCAACTCTTCGCGCAGCGGGTCCATTCAAACAAATTTCTCCTGACCCTCTTTCTCCTTTGATGACATACGTCTCTATGCGTTCACCGTTATTGATATTAACTATCTGAACGCGCTCCCCCTCAATCATATTGGAAGCGTCCAACAAATCCTCATCGATTGTAATACTTCCGATATAATTCAGATCCGCCTGAGTAACAGTTACTCTGTGAATCTTCGATTTTACTACTTGTACCAGCATCAATTATAAATTATATGCAAAGTTACGTCAAAAATTAACAAAATACCACCTTCGGAACGACCTCCATGTTGTCTATCAGACGTACGTTTCCGCAGTTTGCAGCGACACAAGCTCGGCAGCCTGGTCTCCAGTCTTCCACAGTCTCGAAAGTGTCTGGATCAATGACATCTAGATACTCAAGCTCTAAAGAACTATCCTCTATCATTTTCTTAGCATGTGCCAATGCTGTTCTAAAGTCAGATTTAAAAGCTGCTTGCTTTATGAATGATAGCGCTTTGAAAATGACGGTTGACTTCTCCAATTCGCTCTCGTTCAAGCGCATATTTCGACTACTGCTTGCAAGTCCTGATTCTTCTCGAACGGTTTCAGCTCCAATAATCTGAACATCATACTTCAAGGCCTTAGTCATGAACTTAATGATAGCCAATTGCTGATAATCCTTTTCTCCGAAAATAGCGTAATCGGGTTCAACGATATCAAAAAGCCTACTTACCACATTTACCACTCCCTCAAAATGTCCCGGACGGAAAGTAGCTTCCTGTCCCCTCACAAGCGAACCCAGATCAAGATCTCTCTCGACAAAATCCTCTGGGTAAACATCCTCAACTTCAGGAATAAAAGCAATGATATTTTCTAAAACTGAAAGCTTTTCGAGATCAGCCTCTAAGGGTCTAGGATATTTAAGCAGATCTTCGGGGTTATTGAATTGCTTAGGGTTTACAAAAATGCTTACCACTGTAAAATCGGCTAAGTCTCCAGCCTGCTCCACGAGCGCAATATGACCATGGTGCAATGCACCCATTGTTGGTACAAAAGAAATCGCATTACCTTCTGCTTTCAATTCAGCAATGAGAGATCTTACCTCATCAACCGTCTTACACACTACCAAATCTCCCATGTACCATGCTTTTCAGAGAAACAAAACTACCCGTTTTTGTTGAAGTTCCGCTTTTTTTTCTATATTTTTGTGATGTTTTTATCAATCGAAATTCATGGAGAAGAAAAAAGTATTGTTTATCTCTCAGGAGATCTCACCGTTTTTACCAAAATCGGAAATCTCAAAAGGAGCGAGAAATTTAGCACAAGGAGTACAGGAAGCAGGGAAAGAAATCAGAGTGTTTATGCCGCGCTTTGGAGTGATAAATGAGAGAAGACATCAACTTCATGAAGTGATCAGGCTTTCAGGAATGAACCTGATCATTGACGATAACGATCACCCGCTGATCATCAAAGTCGCATCGATCTCAGCTGCGCGTATGCAGGTGTATTTCATCGACAACGAAGAATATTTCAAAAGAAAATCAACGGTATCAGATGATAAGGGTAAGGACCATGCCGATAATGATGAGCGTTCTATGTTCTTCTGTCGCGGAGTATTGGAAACTGTGAAGAAGCTAGGATGGCAACCTGACGTAATTCACTGTAATGGTTGGATGACAGCATTAATGCCGCTTTACCTGAAGAAAGTCTACAAAGATGATCCGCACTTCGCGAATACTAAGGTTGTTTACAACATGTATGGCAATGAAGGATTTAACAATAATTGGGATGCAAGGTTCGTTGAAAAACTTAAATTTGACGGGTTTGATGAAGACACTTTGAATGAATTCAAAGACCTTGATTTCGTTAACTTGAATCGCGTTGCTGCAAACCATGTGGATGGTTTAAGCGTTGGTGTAGAAGAGCTAGATGCTGAATTGCGTGAGATCTTCGACAGTGCCGAGTGTGAAAAACTGGATCATGTTGCCGAAGAGCATCAAGTGAAAGAGGTGTCTGCCTTTTTAGATAAAGTAATTGAAGCTGAGGTACTCATATAGAATGAAGAATATTAATTTGCAACTGTGGCGGAAAGGAGCACTCCTTTCCGCTACTTTTTTGATTGGCCTTTTTGTTACGGTCGGTTGTAAAAAGAAAGAACATACTCTTGGTCAGGATACGATCGATCAATCTGATCTTTTAACGTCTGAAGGTGTTGATACATTTACGCTTAGAACATTCACGATAGAGGAAGACAGTGTGATCACTGATAACCCTGCTTACGGGATCTTGGGACCCCGATCCAACCTCTCGGCTCATACTGGTCGCTCAAGGCTTTATGGGAATGTCCCAA
>JBMSGX010000009.1:0-26178 GCA_049416285.1 Crocinitomicaceae bacterium
ACACTCAATACAAGCAAAGATTTCGAGGCTGATGACAAAGATGATAGAACAGGAGCTGTGAAAGTTATCAATGACATTGAAACGGACTACAACGCCAATGAGGAAAGCCAGGAGGATCGAATTCGCAAGAATGCGCCGATCGTTGAGGGTATTGAAATGAGCGCCATCAATGAGCAGAAGGACAAAACGGACGAGAAGAAAGACGATATTTATAACGCTAAACAGGAAATCGATAAGATCACTGATGAGCCAAAAGAAAAGACGGTTGTTGTAAACGAGCTTGGAAAGGAATATCCTGAGGGTGTATCTCAGGAGGTGTTCACAAAACAAGACCAGAATGGATTAATGACAGAATTGATCACACGAAGAATTGTTGTGGTTGAAGGTCATGCAGATGTATATATTCGAACGCAAACTTCTCATGGTACAACATACACGAAGAACGGAAATCCAAGCCTTGAACATGTATGGCAGGCTGAAACACAAAATCCTAGGCTGGAGCGCCATTTCTAGTTTATTTATAATTCTGATCTCATGTGGATCAGAATCAACTACGTTGAAGGTAGAGCATGTCATGGGGGAAGCTCAGGGCACTACTTATACCGTAACACTGGTTGATTCAGACGTTTCAGTTTCACGAGCTGAGCTAGACTCAATATTCCAGGAGTTTGATTATTCACTATCTACGTATAAATCGAGCAGTCTTATAACCCAATTAAACGAGGTATCAGATTCAATTACGGTCAAAGATACATTCGGTTATTTTGGAGCTTGTTATCAGTTGAGTCGACATGTATATGATGTCACGGGTGGCGCGTTCGATCCTTCCGTATTTCCTTTGATCAAAGGGTACGGATTTATGGATGATCTCCAAACACCACTTTCTGATTCTCTACGCATGGCGCTGTTGAACGTCGTTTCATTTGAAAAGGATAGACTTCATTATGTCCAATTTAAGGACGATAAGGTTTCCTATTCAAAGCGCTCGCCGGAATTTAAGCTAGATTTTAATGCAATCGCCCAGGGCTTGTCCGTGGACGTCGTGGCGGATCATCTCGACAAAAAAGGAATAAAGAATTACTACATCGAAGTTGGAGGAGAGATCAGGGTAGCAGGAAACAATAAAGATGGGATTCCCTGGAGAATAGGTGTGGATGTTCCGAAAGAAGTTGCTTCAGAGGTTCGAGAAATTGAAAATATTCTATCAGTAACTAACAAAGCCGTTGCGACGAGTGGGAATTACCGAAAATTCTATGAAAAGGATGGTAAAAAGTATGCTCATACGATCGACCCAAAAACTGGCCTTCCAGTTCAGCACAATTTGTTAAGTGCAACTGTGATAGCTAATAGTTGTGCACTGGCGGATGCATTTGCCACGGCATTTATGGTGGTAGGTGCTGACAGTGCTCTTCAGATGATCGCGGCAAATCCTGAATTGGATATTGAGTGTTATTTACTGGAAGCAGACGGAAAAGACGGTTTTGTAAGAAAAATGAGCCCTGGCTTTAAGCGATTTATAGCTGAATAGGTTTTCCTCAAACTGTTGTGTGTAACTCAAAGTTTTGAAAGGCTCAAAAAGGGCTTTATTCCCGTATTTTTAAATCATGGATTTCAAAAAGATCATTTGGGTTTTTATACTCATCGGAATGGTTGCGTGCGCAACCGTGATCATTGGTTATTACTGGACTGCAACTAATCTGGCAGATATCTATTCAGTGCCAATTTTTGTTTTAGCAACGTCCTTGGTGTATATCGGATTGCAATTGCTCAAGCGTATCGTGCTCAAAATCCAAAATTGGTGGGACTGGACTTAT
The DNA here is from genome assembly GCA_049416285.1 of Crocinitomicaceae bacterium. Lineage (GTDB taxonomy): Bacteria > Bacteroidota > Bacteroidia > Flavobacteriales_D > Crocinitomicaceae > UBA4466. The sequence continues at coordinate 1,815 of JBMSGX010000009.1, forward strand.
TACCTGGGATTGGTGGCCATTGTCGCGCCTGTTTTGTTCGCGAATGAATCAAATCAGCTGTATTTCCATCTTTTAACGGATTATGGGACATTTTTCTTGTTACTCCCCGCAATTCTGGATGCACGGAAAATATTTAAAAAATGAAAGTTCACTTTATAGCAATTGGAGGCAGCGCGATGCATAATTTAGCTATCGCACTAAGTAGAAAAGGATATCAGGTAACCGGCTCTGATGATGAGATCTTTGAACCGTCACGTTCTCGATTGGAAAAAGAGGGAATATTGCCACAAAATATCGGTTGGGATGAAAGTAAGATCGCAGCTGAGCTAGATGCAGTAATCTTAGGGATGCATGCTAGAGCCGATAATCCGGAGTTATTAAAAGCAAAAGAATTAGGTGTAAAGATCTTTTCTTATCCTGAATACTTGTACGAACAAAGTAAGGATAAAAAGAGAATCGTGATAGGCGGTTCGCACGGTAAAACGAGTACAACAGCTATGTTGTTACACGCTGTGAATGAGTTGGGAGTTGAGACTGATTATATGGTTGGTGCGCAACTAGACGGATACGATTGTATGGTTAAGCTTTCCGAGTCTGCTCCGTACATGATCATAGAAGGTGATGAGTACTTGAGCTCACCGATAGACAGAAGACCAAAATTCCATCTTTATAAACCGGATGTGGCTATCATCACTGGTATAGCATGGGATCACATAAATGTTTTTCCAACTTACGATAACTATGTAGACCAGTTTCGAAAGTTTATTGACGTTATCGAACCGAATGGCACATTGGTTTACAACACGGAGGATAAGGAAGTTGATGAACTGGCGAGGGAGTTTGAATCGAAACTGAATTGTACACCATATCGAACGCCGGATTTCGAGGTGACAGGAAACGGTACTAAACTTTCCTTCGATGGAGAAACCTATGAGCTAAATATATTCGGAGAACACAATATGCAGAACCTCATGGGCGCAATGCATCTTGCGAAACACATGGGAATTGATCATCATGAATTCCTGAATAGTATGAAAGGCTTCACGGGAGCAGGGAAAAGGTTGCAAAAAGTGATTGAAACAGAGAATTTTGTGATGTACAAGGATTTTGCACATTCACCCTCTAAGTTGATGGCAACTACGAAGGCGGTAAAGTCTCAGTATAGTAATCGAACTGTTGTTGCGTGTATGGAACTACATACGTTTTCTTCATTGAAAAAAGAGTTCTTGCCTCAGTATGACGGTGCCATGAAACATGCAGATCAGGCATTGGTTTACTTTAGTCCGGCAGTAGTCGCTCACAAGAAGCTCGAAAAACTCGATAAGTCCGAGGTCGAAAAGGGATTCGGAGGTGGAGTGAAGGTGGTAACTACGACTGAAGAAGTGCTTGAGTTTATTAATGCCCAAGACTTAAGCAATGCTGTACTCTTGATGATGTCGTCTGGTAATTTCGACGGTATCGATTACGATCAATTGGCGCAGGAGATCACAGATTAGATCTCGTTCTAGGATCATCTAAAAACAACCTTACGGTAGATCACCGCAATGAATATTGAGTTCATCGTACCAAGAACAAGCAATCCTAACATAGAGAGTGTCATCGTTGATGTAGGATTGTAAAATCCTTCCGGGCCTTGCTTTAACTTGTCGTAAATCTCTTCTTTTGTTAAGACTTCAAACTCTGGGTTTGAATTCCGCACTTGTTGCAGCCCTTCCGGTGTTTCAAGCATTTTCTGTATCTCAGTGTAAGCTTCTGATAGCTGATGTTGATTGTATTCAGGATCGATACTATTATAATAGAAGTAAATGAAAACACTAACGATAAGTATGTAAGGTACTGCCGCTGTCATTGCATTTTTGATATCGTTCAACGCATTACCAACTTCTGTTTCTTTGCGCTTATGGAAGTACAATCCTACACCAATAGCGGCAATAAGACAGAGCATGTTCAATAGAACTGCCGGCACAATACTGTAGTTAAGACTACCAGTCCAGAAAAAGACCATTTTGATGAGGATCCACAGTAATGCAAATCCAAGACCTGCTTTTACAGTAACACGCATATTAGCTGTTCATTGTTAGAAGGAACTCTTCGTTCGAAAGTGTTTGTTTCATTCTGTCTTTCATGAATTCCATTGCCTCCACAGGATTCATATCTGCGATAAACTTACGGATCAACCATACACGTTGCAGTGTGTCCTTGTCCATAAGTAAATCCTCACGACGTGTTCCAGAGGATACAATATCGATAGCAGGGTAGATTCTTCTGTTCGAGATCTTGCGATCTAACTGAAGTTCCATGTTACCAGTTCCTTTGAACTCCTCAAAGATAACCTCGTCCATTTTAGAACCTGTTTCGGTAAGCGCTGTTGCAAGGATCGAAAGTGACCCTCCATTTTCAATTTTCCTTGCAGATCCGAAGAATCTTTTCGGCTTGTGAAGAGCATTTGCGTCAACACCACCAGATAATACCTTTCCTGATGCTGGAGAAACGGTGTTGTAAGCACGTGCCAGACGTGTAATAGAGTCGAGTAGAATACAAACATCGTGTCCGCACTCAACCATTCTCTTAGCTTTTTCAAGAACCATGTTTGCCACTTTTACGTGACGGTCTGCTGGTTCATCAAATGTTGATGCAATAACTTCTGCATTTACTGAACGTGCCATGTCTGTAACTTCTTCAGGACGCTCATCGATCAATAAGACGATCAAATATGTTTCAGGATGATTTGCTGCAATTGCGTTAGCAACATCCTTCAGAAGCATTGTTTTACCTGTTTTCGGCTGTGCCACAATCATACCTCGCTGACCTTTTCCGATAGGAGCGAAAAGATCCATTACGCGGGTAGATAGTGTTTCCTGATCATGTCCGGTTAATTTGAATTTCTCATCCGGAAATAACGGAGTCAAATACTGGAATGGTACACGGTCTCTGATGTAAGATGGAGATCTACCATTGATAGATTCCACTTTAACCAACGGAAAGAACTTTTCTCCTTCTCGTGGAGGACGTATCGTTCCAAGTACTGTATCACCCGTTTTTAGTCCAAACAGTTTGATCTGACTTTGTGAAACATAAATATCATCTGGTGAGGGTAGGTAGTTGTAATCTGAAGATCTCAGAAATCCATATCCGTCTGACATTACTTCAAGAACCCCTTCCGCACTTACAATCCCAACAAGGCTGTACATTTCCTCATCGTTCTTCTCATCTTTATTTTGTTGATGACGATTTTTGTTTCTGTTATTACGATTGTCAGGTTTGTCGTGATTTCTATTTTGCTGATGCTGTTTCTGCTCTCTTGGCTTCTCAGTAACCTCTTTTTTCTCCTCAGCAGGCTTTACATCGCTTTCCGCCTTCTTTTCCTTTTCGAATAATTCAGGCTGGTCGTTGTTGTCTTCTGGTTTCACAACTCTTTTTCGTTTTCTTTTCGGACGATCTTCATCATCTTCGGATTTTTCAGCGTTTTCATCCGATCCTTCCGAGTCTGTTGTCAATAGCTGGATAATTTCAGGTTTCTTCAGTTCATCCGCATTTGCAATACCTGCGGCCTTTGCTATTTCTCTAAGATCAGCAATTTTCTTGCTTTGTAATTCTGACTTATTCATTAAATAAATTGATTATTCTCTTTTGATAGAATCCCGAAAAGGGAGAGTTGTAACTAATGTGAAAAGATCTGACCAGAACCGATCAGTAGTACAAGTATAGTTATTAAAATCTGATTGGGCAATCTGCATCGTTAATTAGTTATGAACACGTTTTGTTGAATTCTCGGAGTGAAAAGCAATTAGTTATATTTACAACCATGAAAAATCTCGCACTGCATTGGAAGATCCTTATAGCAATGATGCTTGGGGTAGTTTGGGCTGTACTTTCTGGGAAGCTCGGATGGAACTCGTTTACGCAAGATTGGATCGATCCGTTTGGGACCATCTTTATCAATGGACTGAAGCTTATCGCAGTTCCCTTGGTATTGTTCTCCATTATTACTGGAGTAGCGGGAATGGGAGATCCTTCTAAATTAGGGAGGATCGGTGCTAAAACCCTTCTCATGTATTTGCTTACCACAGTCATGTCTATTTCAATAGGACTTGTGTTGGTTAATCTTTGGAAGCCGGGAATCCAGTCTGACGAAACGACAAGAATAAATAATCGCTTACAGTACGAGATCTGGGCAAATCAGAATGGTGTAGAGATCAAGGATGGAAGGAATTTATTGGCTAATGCCGATTCTTCGCAAGTGATGCTGGCGACCTCGGCATTGGAGAAGTCTAAGGACGATGAGGCCTATAAGAAAGCCGAAAGTAAGCGAGCAAAGGCGAACAGCACCAAATCGGGTGATGGCCCTTTACAGCCTTTGGTAGACATGGTGCCGAGTAACATCGTCGTGGCTTTAGGTGACGGACGATTAATGCTGCAGGTGATCTTTTTTGCAATCCTTTTCGGAGTGACAATGGCATTGCTGCCAAAAGAGAAGACCGGAGCAGTATTCGATTTCTTCAATGGAATGAATGAAGTCTTTATTAAGATGGTGCATGTGATCATGAAGGCCGCGCCTTTCTTTGTGTTTTGTCTGATGGCCGGGGTGCTCGCGAAATCGGCAAATAATCTGGAAGAATTGGTTACTATTTTCCTGAAACTTATGGAGTATTCGTTCGTCGTTATAATTGGATTGGCACTGCTGCTTTTCGGGTTCTATCCAATGTTGATGAAGATATTTGGTGTGCCAGTGAGTTATTCAAAGTTCTTTAAAGGTATGAGCCCGGCGCAGTTTTTAGCGTTTTCGACTAGCTCAAGTGCGGCAACATTGCCCGTAACTATCGAGTGCGTAAATGATAATCTCGGTGTTTCCGAAGATTCCACTGATTTTGTACTACCTATCGGCGCAACTGTAAATATGGACGGGACTTCATTATATCAGGCGATTGCGGTTATTTTCCTTGCACAGTACCATGATGTGAATCTAGACCTTTATCAGCAAATGGGAATTGTGTTAACGGCAACGTTAGCATCTATTGGAGCTGCGGCCGTGCCTGGAGCAGGCCTTATCATGTTGATGATCGTGCTTGAATCGGTTGGCTTGAATCCAATGTGGGTAGCAATTGTTCTTCCTATGGATAGAATTCTTGATATGTGTCGAACGGTGATCAATGTGAGCAGTGATGCAACCGTATCGGCAGTTATCGCGAAAACTGAGAATATGGAGTTCAGTACCGTGGAGAAAAACCTGGATTTCTGACCTATAGTTTCTCCTTGAGGTAAAGCCCTGTGTGACTTTCTTTGCAGTTAACGAGCTCCTCAGGGGTTCCTGCGAATACGATATTGCCGCCTTCAATTCCACCATTAGGTCCGATATCTATCACATGGTCGGCACACTTTATAACGTCAAGGTCGTGCTCGATGACAACAACTGAGTGTCCCGCATCAATTAATTCATTTAATGCAGTAAGTAGTTTCTTCACATCGTGAAAATGCAGTCCTGTGGTCGGTTCATCAAAAATGAATAGAGTAGGAGCTGCACTTGTTCCTTTAGATAAAAAGGATGCCAATTTAATACGCTGTGCTTCACCACCACTTAGCGTACTTGATGGTTGGCCAAGTCCCAGATAACCCAAACCAACTTTGATAAGTGGTTCTATCTTATCCTTGATCTTCATTTCCATTCGATCAGTTCCTTCAGCGAAGAATTGATAGGCTTCATCAATATCCATTGCTAGAATATCTGCGATCGATTTATCGCGGTACTTGACTTCCAGCGTTTCTTGCTTAAACCTTGTTCCTTCGCATGTCTCACAGGTTAAGTGAATATCAGCCATGAACTGCATTCCAACCGTTATCTCACCCTCTCCTTCACAGATTTCACAACGTCCTCCAGCAACGTTGAAACTGAAGAATCCTGCTTTATAGCCTCGAGCTTTTGCTAAGGGCTGTTTAGCAAACAGAGCACGAATGTCATCAAAGGCTTTAACATAGGTGACTGGGTTACTACGCGATGATTTACCGATGGGGTTTTGATCCACAAATTCGACAGCCTTGACATGTTGCATGTCTCCAGAAAACTTTCTAAACTCTCCTTGTTTATCACCATAGATGTCCAGCTCTTTGCGCACAGCGGGGTAAAGTATCTCTCTTACAAGCGTAGATTTACCTGATCCACTTACTCCGGTTATACAAACCAATGAATGCAGTGGGAAATCTATATCCAGATTCTTGAGGTTGTACTGTCGTGCTCCTTCAACGCGCAGTTTATTCTTTGACTTTCTGCGTCTTTTGGGAACTTCTATAGCTTCTTTGCCTGTAAGATAATCTGCTGTTAGACTGCCTTTTGCTTTGAGCAGTTTTTTATGGTCTCCCTGGAATACAACAGTCCCTCCATAGACTCCCGCCTTGGGGCCAATATCTAAGATCTCATCTGCTGATTTCATGATCTCTTCTTCATGTTCAACTACGATCACGGTGTTTCCAACGTCTCTTAGCGAATGTAGGATTGTTACTAGTCTTTCTGTGTCTTTCGGGTGAAGTCCAATTGAAGGTTCATCAAGAATATACATGGAACCTACGAGACTGCTTCCTAACGATGTGGCCAGGTTTATGCGTTGTGATTCTCCACCTGAAAGTGAGCCTGATTGTCGATTAAGTGTTAAATAATCCAATCCAACGTCAGCAAGGAATTTTAACCTATTTCTAATTTCAGGAAGTATACGTTTGGAAACTTGCTCGTCATGCTCCGATAACTGAAGTGTTTCAAAGAAAGAGCGGGCATCCTTAATCGGCATTGTAACGATATCAGATATCGATTTGTCTCCAACTTTTACATAATTAGCATCCTTTCTCAGTCGTGTTCCCTTACATTCTGGGCATTTGGTTCTACCGCGATATCGGGAAAGCATTACACGATATTGGATCTTATATGCCTTGCTTTCAACGAATGAAAAGAAATCATAGATACCTTTTATGCGACCTTTTCCTTCCCATAATAGGTCTAATTGGTTAGCATCCAATTCTGCTACGGGTCTGTGGATAGGGAAGTCCAACTCACTTGCCTGATCGATAAAGCGAGCACGGTATTTGTCCATTTTTTCACCTGACCACGGAGCAACAGCTCCTTCAAACACTGAGAGGTCTTTGTTGGGGAGCACAAGGTCTGGATCAATTCCAATGACTTGTCCGAAACCTTCACATTTTTTACACGCTCCAAAAGGATTGTTGAAGGTAAAGAAGTGCTCGTTAGGTTCCTGAAATTCCATTCCGTCCAGCTCAAAAATATTTGAGAATTCAGCGGAGGTTTTATTATCGGCGTTGTATACGAAACATGTCCCATGTCCTTCAGCAAAAGCTAAGTCTATTGAATCACCGTATCTCGCTACATTGTTTTCGTCTTCGAAATCAATACTCAGTCGGTCAATTACTAAAAGCGCCTTCTCTAGCTCATTTGTTGGATGCTCAATTACATCATCGATTAGAATAAATGACTTGTCCAGAAACAGTCGAACATAGCCCTGTTGCTTAAGAATTTCCAACTGTCGTTGTACTCCATATTTTTTAAATCCGGCAAGTGGCGCCAATATTACGCTCTTGGTTCCCGCTGAAAATGTCTTTAAATGGTCAACGACATCTGTTACAGTATGCTTTTTAACCTCTTCACCGCTTACGGGTGAGATTGTCTTTCCCACGCGGGCAAACAATACCTTTAAATAATCATAGATCTCTGTAGTCGTACCAACAGTAGATCGCGGATTTGTACTCGTCACCTTCTGCTCAATAGCGATGGCAGGAGAGATGCCTTTGATGTAATCTACTTCCGGTTTATCAAGTTTACCAAGGAACTGACGTGCATACGCTGAAAGACTTTCTATGTATCTCCTTTGTCCCTCTGCGTAAAGTGTGTCAAAAGCAAGAGATGATTTACCTGACCCTGACAATCCAGTGATCACAGTAAATTTGCTGTGGGGAATCTTTACATCCAGCGATTTCAGATTGTGGACACGAGCGCCCTTAACTTCTATGTATTCTTGCTTCAATTGAGTACCCTTTCCACAAATTTAATTATAAACTTTAACAGCTGAATGGGTATTTTTAATCAATCAGGCCAACCCTTTATTCATTTTGTGCGTTATGATTTTGTAACAAGTGAGAATTGCTATATATTAGCGATTCAAAACATCTAAAAACGGGATTGCCTATAGATACAAACATTACTTTTTAACAGTTAGGAACAAAATTTATCTGACAACTAAAAGTGTGTTTATGTCTATGATTTCTTTGCAAGACCAAGAATTGATCAAGAATTACATTGCGGGTGACGAAAAAGCGTTTGAAGTTTTATTGCTTCGACACAAGGATCGAATTTTCCGTTTTATTCAGATCAAAGTAAGAGATGGGGAATTAGCTGCCGATATATTTCAGGAAGCATTCATCAAGATCGTTAATACGCTGAAGGCGGGTAATTACAACGAAGAAGGTAAGTTCTTGCCTTGGGCATTAAGGATTTGTCACAACTTGATCATTGATCACTTCCGTAAGAATGGAAAGTACAGAATGATCTCTGAGTCTAGCTCATTAAAGGATGATTACAATATTTTTCACACGATCAAGCTAGAGGACGAGAACGTTCAGGATTTGATGACGCGTGAAGAGATAGAAGGGCAATTGGTAGATTTAATAGAATATTTGCCAGATAATCAGAAAGATATTTTGGTAATGCGGATCTATAAAGAGATGTCATTTAAGGATATCGCAGAGAAAGAGGATATCAGTATTAACACGGCGCTGGGAAGAATGCGTTACGCGCTGATCAATTTAAGAAAGCTGATCGAGAAGCACGATTTGGTTTTGTATTCTTAATAAGTCATGTATCGGTCTTTCATCTCTTGATGAATGTCCTTGAACGAAACAAGGATTCCTGTTTCTTCAACATTTCCAAATTCTTTATTGACAGCAGTCCCGAATGTTTTCATTGTAGGGGACAAGCTCATATATATGTTCACGAGAGGCGGAATAAACTCGCCACGTTCTCTAACGTATGTGTTAAGTACTCTGAATCCTTCCTTAAAATCAAGTCCGTTCAGCATTTCGTCGTACGCAGATCTATCGTAGTCCTGTTCTAATGGTGTTTTTGGAGTCATCAACTGATCCTTATCCGGAAAATAATGATGCATAAAATGAAGTAAGAAATTTCTCGCCTCTGCGTTGTAGGTTGGATACATCGTTACCTTTCCAAAGAAATATTCGATCTCAGGATTGTTCACAACGATTGCTCCCAGACCGTCCCAGATATTATCCAAAGCAAAAAGTCCTTTTCTTGGATTTACTGAGGGCTGGAAGTTCGGCTGAACCCAGCTTCTTCCAAGCTCGATCGTTGTCGGAAGGAAATCCTTTATAAATTGATCAGTGAAGTCGAAGTAGTGGCTTGTAGAAAGGGCAATATCATCGTTTCCGTCCAAAACATTCTTACAAAGGATGTATCTGTACCCACCAATGATCTCTTCATCTTCAGGTGACCAAACGATCAACTGCTGATAGCAATTTTCCGATGTATCAAAATCATCTAGGTCCAATTCTTCGCCTGTACCACCGCCAGAGTTGCGAAAGGTCACTTCTCGCAAACGTCCGATCTCCCGAATGACATTAGGGGAATTGTGAATGTTAACAGTGTATATTTCGTTTCCACCCTTTCGAGTTGTGCGAAGCAACTTGTCACTTGTGAGCTCTGACTTCAAAATATCCTTATCGATGGGAGCAATTATATCCTTCATATCTCCTTTTTTAAATCGTAAACGATCTGTTTTACTTTCTGAGCAAGTTGTCTGTCACTTAAACCACTTCTGAGAAGTTCTTCACTTATCGGTTCTCCAACAACGAACTTCATTGTTTTATTCTCCTGCTTAAAAAGCTCATTGGATAAATAAAGCATCTCGATGTTCGCTCTAATTCCTAGTCGTTTACGCCAATTCGAAAGTCTATAGAAAAAATTTGAGAGTCTACCATTGATGTAGATAGGCACTATAGTGCGGTCATACTGCCGTGAATAAGTCACAAAAGTCTTCTTCCATTCAAGGTCTTCAACGCTATTACTGTGCCGTCTACTTACGAGTCCGGCAGGGAAAATACATACTGCTTGATCGGACTTGAATAGCTCTTCGATCTGAACTCGAACAGATGCTTTGTTCTTTCCGTGTTTATTAACACCGACAAATAATTCATTTAAGTTCGATAGGTTCATGAGGATGTCATTCACGATAAACTTAAGATCTGCTCGATGATCCTGAAGCGCGGAAACGAGTATCATTGCGTCCATACCTCCTAGCGGATGGTTCATTGCGATTACGATCTTGCCCTCTTTTGGTATTCTTTCTAGATGATCAACTTCAATTTTGATGTTGAAATGGTCTACCACGGCTTGACAGAATTCCTGATTTTTTTTGTCTTTGTTTTCTACAATAAAGTTGTTGATCTCGTCTTCGTGGATGATGCGTTTTAAATAGCGCAAAATGAATCCCGGAAGCCTTTTTAGCAACTTTGGATTCTTCTCTCGAATCACCCTTTCAACATCTATGAACTTCTTTTCACTCATAACTAACAACGAAGGTAAATTTAATATCTCCTGTGTTCGAACGTTTGTGTCCTGATTTATTCACATTCATTGTTGTAAAATCATGTCAATTTTATGACTTTTTCAATATTTACTTCTTTGAGTTATTGTAGATTTGCAGCGTAATTTATAACACCGATGATAGAATTAGCAACACGCTTAAAAACGATGCAGGAATCTGCAACGATTGCAATGTCTCGAAAGAGCCGTGAATTGAAATCACAAGGAAAGGATGTGATCTCATTGAGTTTAGGTGAGCCGGACTTTCATACACCACAGTTTATCAAGGATGCAGCTGTGGAAGCAATGGAGAATAATTTTACAACTTACACACCTGTTCCAGGTTATGATGATCTGAGACAGGCTATTTCTGATAAGTTTAAGCGTGATAATGGATTAGATTACGGTATTGATCAGATCGTAGTGTCTACAGGTGCTAAACAGTCTATTGCGAATGTAGTGTTGAGCTTGGTAGATGAAGGGGATGAGGTGATCATTCCTGCGCCATATTGGGTTTCTTACATCGAGATCGTTCGCATGGCAGGCGGTGTTCCTGTTATCGTGAATGCCAGTATTGATTCTGATTTTAAGATCACTGGAGATCAATTGGCTGAGGCCATTACGGATAAAACGAAATTGATGATCTTTTCGTCACCTTGTAATCCTTCAGGGTCTGTTTACAGTAAGTCAGAGCTGGAGGACTTGGCGAAAGTCTTGGTTAATTATCCAGGCTTAACTGTGATATCAGATGAGATCTACGAGCATATCAACTTTGGTTCAAAACATGAAAGTTTGGCCCAGTTCAGTCAGATCAAAGAGCAGGTCGTAACGATCAACGGTGTTTCGAAAGCATGGGCGATGACAGGTTGGAGACTTGGTTATATCGGAGCCTCTAAAGAGATTGCGGCTGCTTGTACGAAGATTCAGGGTCAATTTACATCGGGAACGTCATCGATTACCCAAAAGGCTTCTATTGCTGCTTTAAAAGCTGATCCGGCTGTATTGAAAGACATGCTGAACGCATTTCACAGAAGAAGAGATTTGGTTCTTGGAATGTTGAATGAAATAGAAGGGGTGAAAACAAATGTTCCGGAAGGAGCTTTTTACGTATTTCCCGATGTTTCGTACTTTTATGGTAAATCTTTCGGAGGCACAACGGTTAAAGATGCAAATGATCTGGCAATGTACCTTTTGAATGAAGCACTTGTAGCGATTGTTACAGGAGAGGCATTCGGAGACAAGAATTGTATCCGAATCTCTTATGCGGCATCAGAAGAGACCTTGGTAGATGCGATGAATCGTATCAGAACTGCCCTGGAAAAACTGAGTTAATGAATATAAATTCGCTAATGAACGAATTCTCCAGTAAACGAATTCTCGTTATTGGAGACGTTATGATCGACGCTTATCGTATTGGTAAGGTTGAGCGGATTTCCCCAGAGGCACCGGTCCCTATCGTGAACCTGAGTAAGAAAGAGGAGCGATTAGGAGGAGCTGCCAATGTAGCATTAAATATTGCATCGCTTGGTGCAACCCCAATACTTTGTTCGCTGATCGGTGAAGATGAAGGAGGAGATCGTTTCGTAGAATTGATGCGAGAAAAGGAGCTTCCAACGGAAGGGTTGATCCAGGAACCGAATGTGAAAACAACGGTTAAAACGCGAGTTATTGGGAATAATCAACAGCTTTTAAGGATTGATGACGAGCGCATCAGCCCCTCAAATGAATCTCAGGAAGATCTTTTGATCAAGCGTGTTGAAGCGTTGATCGAAAATGGAGTCGATGGAATTATACTTGAAGACTATAACAAAGGTGTATTAACGCCAAGGGTTATTCGTGAGGTAATTGCTTTGGCAAATAAGAATGGTGTGATCACGACTGTTGATCCTAAGAAGGATAATTTCTTTGAATATCAAGAGGTTACACTGTTTAAACCAAACCTGAAAGAACTTAAAGAAGGTTTGAATGTTACCTTTGATGTCGCTAAGGATAAACTTGCATTTGAATCTGCGGTTAAGGAAATGGAAGGGCGCTTGAAAAACAAGATCAGCTTTGTTACGCTCTCAGAGCATGGAGTATTTATTAAAGATAATGAGCATGCCCACTATGTACCTGCTCATTTGAGAAATATTAGTGATGTTTCCGGTGCTGGTGATACGGTTATTGCTGTAGCAACCCTGTGTTTGGCTTCAGGTTTAACGTCTGAGCAAGTTGCCAGAGTGTCTAATCTTGCAGGTGGAATTGTGTGTGAGTGGAGTGGAGTCGTACCGTTAAATCGCGGTACACTCATGGATGAATTGAATAAATTAAAGATCTAGATGGCGATTAGAGAGTTTCGAGAAAAGGTCAATTTGATGATCTACGATTCGAAGCCGACGGTTCTGAAGATTTTGTCGGGAGCCAATATTGCAGTTTCTTTTACTGCGATCTCAGTCTTAATTTACTACTACGGGTTCGAACTTTCACCTGAAACCAGAGACTTTTGTTTTGGGATTCTAGAGATCTCGTTCGCTTTCTATATTTTCCGTTTTCTTCTGAAGCTATTCTATGATTTTCATCCTCCGACATTCTTACGGCAGAACTGGTTTGAAGCGATAATCATACTTCTACTTTTGATTGAAGGTATCGCATATAACTTATTCGGTTCCATGATAATAGAGCCGCTTTTCTTGTCGCTTGGGTTTGAGGATTTTGGCGATTTTTCCATGGTCTTTGTACAACTTTTTGTATTCGTTATACTCCTGAATAACTTACTTAAGGATCGGAAATTTAAGCCTTGGTTGAAGATTCATCCGGGATGGTTATTTACGATTTCCATAGCAACTATGACGCTTGTTGGGTCACTGCTATTAATGCTCCCGGAAATGTCAAATATAGATGGGGGAATGCCGTTCATTGATTCACTTTTCCTTTCGATGTCCTCAGTGAGTGTTACCGGTCTATCAACTGTTGATGTAGCTACTTCACTTTCCTTCAAGGGACAGGTAATTGTGCTTCTTCTAATAAAGCTAGGAGGGTTGAATACGATTGCATTTGGAGCTCTGATGCTTGTCGTCGCAAAATTTGGTGTTGGAATAAAGTATCATGAAGTCATTGAAGACTTCGTAAACAAGGATTCTATTCTAAATGCGAAGTCTATGTTGACAAAAATTGTTGTTTGGGCCTCAGCTTTTGAGATTGTTGGTATTGTTTTACTTTTCATTGGGTTTGGTGACCAGGGAGTTTTCGCTGATGAAGGAGACCGAATGTTTCAGGCTTTATTCCATGGTGTTTCGGGTTTCAACAACGCGGGACTTTCAATTTTGGAGGGAGGAATGATGCATCCTGATATTATCCACAATCAATTCGTACATACGGTCATTATGGTGCTCTTTTTCTTTGGAGGGTTTGGAATGATCTATGTTTTTGATCTATTGGAGGTGAAACGTTTGAAAGAAAGAATAAAAACACCTTGGAAATCCATTGAATTTGGAACTAAGATCTCACTTTACTTTACTCTTGGGTTATTGCTTTTTGGCGCTCTCATCTTTATAATTTTCGAGTGGAACAATACGCTGAAAGATCAATCTGCATTCGGAAGTGTGATAATTGCTCTTTTCGAATCCATGACCACGCGTAATGCCGGGTTTAATGTGGTAGATACAGCATCGTTGACGATGCCTGTTATGATCATTTTCTTGTTCTTGATGTTTATTGGAGCGTCTTCAGGATCTGCAGGTGGTGGTATTAGAACATCAACTTTCGCGATCATGTGGGCATCTCTGATCTCAACTATTAAGGGGAAGCCGCACACGGAGTTATTTAAGCGTACAATCTCAAACGACCTAGTTTTAAAGGCTTACGCGATCTTCCTGTTCTTCATTATTGGGAATGTGATTGGTCCGTTTGCATTGGCTATTACGGAAGCAGATCTGCTGGCATCTGGTAGGTTTGATTTCATGGACTTGGTCTTTGAGCACGTTTCAGCTGCGAGTACAGTAGGTTTATCAACGGGTATTACACCGGAATTAAGTGGGGCGGGTAAAACGATCTTGGTAATTGCAATGTTTATTGGTCGTGTTGGTACTTTGACACTTGCTTATTTAGTAGGTAAAAAGGTAATTAGTAAAAATTATAAATATCCATCGGGGCATACGATGGTAGGTTAGATATGGCAGAAGAAAGAAAAGTTGTTAAACCCTATAACGCAGAAGGGGCATCAAAGAAAGAAGAGGTAGCGGAAATGTTCAACAACATTTCGAAACGCTATGATTTTCTTAATCACTTCCTATCGCTAGGGATAGACAAGCTTTGGAGAAAGAAGGCCGTTAAGCAATTGAGAGAGCTCAATCCTGAACGTATGCTCGATATAGCTACGGGAACTGGAGACTTTGCCGTTGCACTTTTGAAGCTTGATCCGAGGGAGGTTATTGGTGTTGATATTTCCTCAGGAATGCTTGAGGTTGGAAACGACAAGATGAGAAAACGCGGGTATTCGGACAAGATTAAGCTGATTCTAGGTGATTCTGAAAACTTGCAATTTGACGACAGTTATTTTGATGGTGTCACTGTGGCATTCGGTGTTCGAAACTTTGAGAACCTTGAAAAAGGCTTGGGAGAGATGCTACGTGTAATCAAGCCAGGTGGGAAAGCCGTGATTCTAGAGTTCTCGAAACCCAAGAAATTCCCTATCAAACAGTTGTTTGGATTCTATTCAAAAAGATTAATTCCATTTATTGGTAAACTGGTATCCAAGGATAAGAGAGCTTATGCTTACTTACCGGAGTCGGTTGAAGCATTTCCTGAAGGGCAGACGTTCATGGATATTATGTCCTCTGTAGGGTATAAGAACGTTCATGGGATTCCCGTAAGCGGAGGGATAGCAACTATCTATGTTGGGATAAAGGAATAGTTTTTGACAATAATGTAATTTTACAGCCGTTTCATTTCACAATGAGATCCTTCTTACTTACCATATTGCTGATTAGTACTTTCTCTGTCATTGCGCAGAAGGAAAAGCCTAAGAATTATCGCAGGTTTGATGAGAAGCTGATTCATTTCGGTTTTATGCTTGGTGGGAACACGGCAGACTTTATGATGTTCCCAGTCGCTGATGCATACCAGAAATTTGGTTTGAAGTCGATTGTGAACAATGCAGGGCCTGGAGGTCAGATTGGTATTGTTTCCACTTTGAAGGTTGGGACACCAGTAGTGCGCTTAAGGTTTATACCGACACTTTCATTTCAGGAAAGGATCATAAAATATCAGTTTGAAGGCGATACGCCTACTCAGGACGATGATTTCTTCAATGAAGAGAGGTTGAATTCAACCAATCTTGATTTTCCGTTGATGTTTCAATTCAGAACATTGCGCTTGAACAACTTCGCTGCATATGCCTTGTTGGGAGGGCAGTATACATTGGATCTACAGTCTCAGCAAGATGCAAGTCAGGATTTCCTAGATCCATTTCTGAAGATAAAGAAACACGATTTCCAAGGGCAGATTGGTGGGGGGATTGAGTTCTTTGCGCCTTACTTCAAATTTGGTATGGAGATAAAATACTCTCACGGTTTTAGGAATGTTTTAATACAGGATGATACGTTCATCTCTCAACCAATAGACAGACTTTACAATAGAGTCTGGTGGTTCTCTCTTATTTTCGAAGGTTAATGGAACGCATCCAGTTTCAGGTTACTCCAGAACAGGCAAAAGACGAGCAGTTCTTGCGTAGAAAGATCGCGAAAGAATTAGGTTTATCAGAATCTGATTTTACCTATAAGTGGTCTAAAAGATCAATTGATGCTCGAAAGAAAAACATTAAGATCAATTGTGTTTTTGAAGTATACGATAAGGACGAACTTCTTCCTTTAAAACCGGAAGTTATTCCTTTGAAGGATGTTGTCAATGCTAAACCGATTGGGATAGTTGGTTCCGGTCCTGCTGGACTATTTGCGGCACTGGAAGCAATCTCAAGAGGGTTAAAACCGATTGTTTTTGAGAGAGGAAAAGATGTGCGTTCAAGAAGGAGGGATTTGGCAAGAATCAATAAGGAATCAATTGTTGATTCAGATTCAAACTATTGCTTTGGTGAAGGTGGCGCAGGAACCTATTCAGATGGGAAATTGTACACGCGATCAAAGAAACGCGGAGATGTGAAGCAGGCCTTGGAAACCTTCGTGCAATTTGGTGCCGACGAAGACATTCTTGTGGATGCACATCCGCATATTGGTACTAATAAGCTACCTAAGATCATAGTGGGTATGCGAGAACATATTATTGCGTGTGGCGGAGAAGTTCGCTTCGAATCTAGAGTGACAGACATTCTGACAAAAGATGGAGCTGTAGCAGGAGTGAAACTCTCAAATGGGGAAGAGGTGAAGTTAGACTCTGTCATTCTTGCAACAGGTCATTCGGCGCGAGATATATTTGATATGATCCATGCGAAAGGATGGAAACTGGAGGCAAAACCATTTGCGCTTGGAGTGCGTATCGAGCATTCTCAGGATTTGATAGATAGAATTCAGTATCATGGGCGCCTGAATGATGAATACTTGCCTCCGGCAAGCTACAGTCTCGTCACACAGGTTGAAGGACGTGGAGTATATTCATTCTGTATGTGTCCAGGAGGAATAATTGCGCCTTGTGCTACTGATCAAAATGAGGTGGTTACGAATGGATGGTCGCCTTCAAAAAGAAACAACCCATATTCTAATTCGGGTATAGTCGTAGAGCTTCATCCTGAGGATTTTGAAGGCTTTGAAAAGGATCCGCTTGTTTGTTTGAAGTTTCAGCAAGAGGTGGAAAAAGCATGTTGGGAAGCGGCCGGGAAATCACAAAAAGTACCTGCACAAAGAATGGTGGACTTCGTAAATGGGGTGGTTTCAGAAGATTTGCCGAAGACATCATATCAGCCTGGATTGGTATCCGTTGATCTTAATGTGGTATTGCCTTCGATGATAAGCACGAGGTTACGAAAAGCCTTTGTGGATTTTGGTCAAAAAATGAAGGGTTACCTCACAAATGATGCGGTTTTACACGCCACAGAATCAAGAACATCCTCACCGATCAAGATTCCACGAGAGGAAGATTTGCAACATCCCGATGTTAAGGGCTTGTATCCTTGTGGAGAAGGTGCTGGTTATGCTGGTGGTATTATCTCAGCTGCTATCGACGGTATTAAGTGCGCTAGAAAGATTGCCGAACTATCAGAGTGATCTACCTTTTAGCTCTGCGATAAGGATTCCTGCCGCAATAGCGACATTCAATGATTCAGCTTTACCCTTACCCGGAATGTGTAACGGGTGAGTAATTAAACTTTGTATCTCGGGTCTAACGCCATTGCCTTCATTGCCGAGGACAAGCGCTCCTTTCGGTTGGTAGTCGCTTTTGAATACGTCTTCTCCTTCCATCAAAGCTCCGTAGATCGGTCCGTCGAATGAACCTAGGAATTCTTGAAGATCAGCATACTCAACTTCAACTCTGAAAATCGAGCCCATTGTTGCTTGAACCGTTTTTACATTGAAACAGTCTGCGCTATCTTTAGAGCATACAATGCGGTGGATTCCGAACCAGTCACAAGTTCTTATGATCGTGCCTAAGTTTCCGGGGTCTTGAATGCCATCTAATACTACAATGAAATCGCTGTCATCGGATTCTATTTCCGGTTTTTTGAGAACTGCGAGCCAGCCTGTACTTGAGGTTAGACCAGATATTTTTTTTAATTCGCTTTCCGGTAAAGAGTAGTGCTCAGGATGGAGTCGTTTTGAATCCTCTGGGGAAACAATAAATTCAATTAGGTCAGGATGTTGCTCTATTGCTTCCAGTACACTTTTCAGGCCTTCTAAAACGAACATTCCGTATTCATCTCTGAACTTTTTGCGTTGAAGAGAACGCACCAGCTTAATCTTGTTTTTTGAAAGTGATTCCACTGAACCTTTTTGTTATTTTTGCTTTAAACCGATCACTTGGCTCGATTCAAACTTACATATATTCTTTCGATTGGCGTATTCCTTATCGCTGCCTGTAAGCAAACCAAGTATGTTCCGGAAAAGCAGTATCTACTGAAATCAAATGATATCGTTGTTACTGGCGATAAGTTAGATGATGATGAAGTAGCAGAAATACCGAGACAACAACCTAACTACAAAAGAATTGGGGTGAAATGGAAACTTGCTGCGTTTAACGCTATAGACTCGGTTAAAGTTGCTGAAAAGAGAGAAAGAAAGAATGTTGAGATCAGAGAGATCAATCGTGAGAAGTTGAAAAAGCAGGATCGAATTAATGCAAAAAGAGAGGAGAGAGCCAAAGGGAAGGGAGATAAGTTCTACAAAAAGAAAACAGTTTCACTGCGCGATACTATTGAACCGAGAATGTTCTTGCGCGAATGGTATAAATACAAGATCGGTGAACCTCCAGTAATTTTTGATAGTATTCCTTTTAACAAGACAGTTACGCAATACAAAGCATATTTGAAAAGTAAAGGGTACTATTATGGTGAGGTTCAGGGTTTAGTCACCTACACCAAACGTAAGAAGGCAAGTGTCAAGTATTTGATCAATACCGGTCCTCGATATTTTATAGATTCATTAGTTGTCAAGACGGCAAACCCTGACATCGAGGAAAGTTACAAGCGCTTTTTGCAGGTGCGTTCAGATGCTCCGTTGATCGGAGAGCCCTTAGATAGAGATGTACTAGATGACTTTAGAAGAGAGCTTTCTAAGCACATGAAAAATGATGCGTTCTTCGGGTTTAATAGAAGTTCGATAAATTTTCTGGCAGATACGGCAGGGCGTGATATGAAGGCGAAGTTGGTAATGAATATTACTGAACGCGCAATACCATTAAAGGACTTCCCGGATTCATTGACATATGTCAAGTATCACAAGACAAAGGTCAATGAAGTTTATTTTCACATTGCGGACTCTATAAGTTTTGAGGGGAATTTTAAGGATACTTTAAGAAGCTTGGGGTTGAATCTTTACGAGAACAAATTCATGACCAGAATTGACACGATGCTCTTTACGGTAAAGAATAAAGACGGTATAGATTCAACTCGTACCGCGATTGTGACCTATAACGGGAAGTTGTTCATGAATCCTAAGGTGCTGGAATCAATGAATTACCTTGAGAAGAGCACAGAGTATACAGAGAAAGATGTCGAGCGTTCATATCGTAACTTATTAAGAACAAACCTGTTCAGAACAATTAAGACGGAGTTGAGGGAAGATGAGCCAGGAGGCAAGCTGGATGTACACTATTACTTGGTACCGAGTAAACGTCAAAGCTTTGGTTTTGAGCCACGGGCAACTACATCCAATGGTTATTTGGGAGCATCAGCTAATGTTAACTATGTCAACCGAAACTTATTTAGAGGTGCTGAAAGACTGACTTTTGCTATTGCGGGTGGTTTTGAATCGCAGCCTCCGGTATTTATCGATAATGAGGACGGATCGCAGTCAGTTGCGGCTGAACGAAGCTTTAATATTTTTGAGATCGGGCCCAGTTTGAAACTGGAGATACCAAAACTATTCCCTTTCGATACACGAGAGATCTCTAAAAAGATCCGTCCGTATACGGTGATTTCAACCGCCTACAATTATGAGAGACGTATCGATTTTCGAAGGGGCGCTTTCCAGTTGAATTATCTATGGAAGTTTGAGTCTTCAAAAACTCATTTGTTCTACGCCGGATTGCCTTTGGCTTCTGTGGTGAAGATCATCAATATTGATAGAACTCCTGACTTTGAAGCGAAACTGTTTGCACTTAATGATCTTTTCCTGATCAATGCGTACAGTAATCAGTTTGTTTGGCAAGACTGGAAATTCAGTTATGAGTATAACAATCGTGAGAAGGAGGATAAAACTTCAAACGACAGGTTCTATGTCAAGTCAACTTTTGATCCTGCCGGTAACTTGATGTCGTTGTTTAATAAATATCAAGATACCTTAGATAATGGACAGTATGCAGTGAATGGAGTAGCTTATTCTCAATTCGTTCGCTTAGACAATGAGTTCGTTTATTCAAAGCCCCTGGGTAAGGAGAAGAGTGTTCATTTCCGATTTATCGCGGGTGCTGGATTGCCTTATGGGAATACGGTTACTTCGCTTCCTTATGACTACTCATTCTTTGCCGGTGGAGCCAATGACAACAGAGGTTGGAGAGCTCGATCACTTGGGCCCGGATCTTATCAGTATTATCTATTTCCCGATAGAGCTGCTACACAGTTAGGTGATCTGAGATTGGGAGGGTTCTCTGAGTTCAGGTTTGCGATCAATTCACTCTTGAAAGGAGCCTTCTTTTTAGATCTTGGAAATGTATGGACTATCAACGAAGATGAGAACAGAGTTGGGAGTATGTTTGGATGGAATACATGGTACAGAGAATTGAGTTTATCAACAGGAGTTGGGATCCGTATGGATCTGGAATACTTCGTGATTCGATTTGATTTCGGAACACCATTATCCAATCCTGGACTTCCGGTAGGAGAGCGTTGGAAATTTATCAAGCAGAAAGATGTTGATGGTAATGGTTCTATGATGAGTCGTCCTAAGTATCATCAATCTATAGTTGATGCTATAGCAGCTGGAAGTTTACCAACAGGTTTCAAGAAGCCAACAATAGATGAGCTTTTCCCAATTCGATTCCATTTCGGGATTGGGTATCCGTTCTAAATGAATTTGTACTTCAGGTAATCTTTCAATTCGTTCCAGCTAAGCTTTACAGGTGAGTTTTCACAAGCAACAGGATCTTTTGAGCGAATTTCAAGTCCATCGCGAGTCATACGAACATTCAAGTCATCAAACTTTACAGATTCACTGTTTTTAAGGCTTGTACTGCAAGCATTTGAATTGGTGGAAATGTAGCTTGCTACTTTCGCGTCAATATAAGTAAGGGCTTCATCCTTCTTTTTAAGTTCAAACAGATTGCTGTACGGGACCGGTTCTCCTGTGTCAAGGTTATAGAAGAAAAAACGCAACTCTCCTTTGTCCATTTCCATGCAGGTACACATCACTTGAATTTGAATGTGACTTCCTTTGTGAACATATCCGTAATCAGAAATACAGTACGCACTTTCTTCAAGGTCGCTTAGTCCGGCAAGTAAATCTTTATTGATTACTGCGTATCTAGTGCTGTCGTATTGATCGTAAAGTATAGGGTAGGATAGACCATTTTCAAATGTGCCCTCCTTGATCTTCATTTGGGCAAAGGAGCCTGATGCGATCAATAAAATCAACGCTGTAACAATATGCTTCATAACTATAGAATCTATTGTTTAGACGTAAAATCTTTGCAAAAGGTTATTGATCCTCTATTACTGTCAAGTTTGCAAAACGCAATAGCACTGTTTTAGAACCGTGTCTCGGAAAGAAGATGGTCGCCTTTTGGTCGGGTCCGGTACCTTCCAGTTTGGTGATCTTACCTTTTCCGAATCTGTCGTGTTCTACATTGAAACCTACCTTTAGGTTGTCAGGTGTACTTTGTGTATTCCCTGATGATGGTGCTGCTTTTTTTATTGGTTTCAATGAGCGTGATCCAAGATTCTTATTTAATCCTCCGGTAAATGGACGGTCAAAAGACTTACTGCTTAATGATCTTCCCCCTCCGCGCTCAGGAGTCTCATGATGTAGAAACTCAGGAGCGATCTCATCTACAAAACGGCTTCTCTCAGAAGTGATAAGGTTTCCCCACTGGAATCGTGATGTAGCATAGGAAAGCGTACAAGTTTGCTCTGCGCGGGTTACTGCTACATAGAATAGTCTCCGTTCTTCTTCTAATTCTGTTCTTGAGTTCAACGCCATCTGAGAAGGGAAGAGGTTCTCTTCTAACCCAACAAGGTAAACATGCGGGAACTCCAATCCTTTACTGGAATGGATGGTCATCATTGTTACATGGTTTCTGTCTTCCTCTTTGTCTTGATCAGCATCAGTTAAAAGCGCTACGTCTAACATGAACTCGGATAGAGACTTTGATTCATCTTCAGCGCGACTAATTGTAAATTCTTTGATACCGGCTAATAACTCCTCAATGTTTTGGTAACGCTCCACTTCCTCTGGGCCTTTATCCTTGTCGTTATAAAGCTCTTTCAGTATTCCCGATGATTTTGCAATCTCCTGAGCGAGCGTGTAGGCATCTAGTTTATCCAGCTGTGCAGAGAAGCTTTTCACCATCGTTACGAAATCAATGATCTTATTTTTAGCTCCTGCATTGATCGATACCGGATATTGGCTAAAGTTGCTGATCACATCCCATGCACTAACGCTGTATTGATTTGCGGCAATAATTACCTTCTCCATGGACGTTTTACCGATTCCGCGTTTTGGATAATTGATCACACGCTTGAGCGCTTCCTCGTCATACGGGTTTGCAGCTAATCTAAAGTAGCCGAGTAGATCCTTGATCTCCTTACGCTGATAGAACGATAATCCTCCATAGATCTTGTAAGGAATATTGATCTTTCTTAAAGATTCCTCGAAAGACCTGGACTGTTTATTTGTTCTATACAGAATTGCAAAGTCGTTGTAAGTGCTTCCGGAAGCTTTACTCAAATCGAAGATCTTGTTCGCGATTACCTTTCCTTCTTCGTTGTCGGTCAGAGTTCGGATGACATGGATCTTCTTTCCTTCGTCATTGCCTGTCCAAACGTGCTTTTTGATCTGATCCTTGTTTCTGGCGATTACACTGTTGGCTGCCTCAACAATATTCTTTGTACTTCTGTAATTCTGCTCTAGTTTGAACAGTTTGAAGTCAGGATAGTCCTTTTTGAAATTCAGGATATTCTGGATGTTCGCTCCACGGAAGGAGTAGATACTCTGGGCATCATCACCAACGACGCAGATATTCTCATAGGCCGCGGCAAGTTTTTTAACGATGAGGTACTGCGCAAAATTAGTATCCTGGTACTCATCCACCAAAATGTATTGGAATTTCTGCTGGTAATAACTCAATACATCCGGAAAATCACGGAGAAGTACATTCATTTGATACAGAAGGTCGTCAAAGTCCATTGCGCCCGCCTTAAAGCATCGCGTAGCATACGCTTTATAAATTCTGTACATTTCTGGGCGATTCGCCATTCTGTCTTCTGCGCGGATCTCGTCATTAGCTTCATAAGCCTCCGGAGAGATCAAGTTGTTCTTTGCTGAAGAGATCCTTCCGAATACAGTGCTAGGTTTGTAGATCTTATCGTCTAAGTTAAAGCCTTTGATCACATCTTTGATAAGACTCTTTGAATCCTGTGTGTCGTAGATCGTAAAGTTTGATGGATATCCTAATCTATCCGCATTGAATCTCAAAATACGGCTGAAGACAGAGTGGAAGGTACCCATTGTTATGTTCTTGGCTTCGGTGTTGCCAACGATAGTGCCAATTCGCTCCATCATTTCTTTGGCCGCCTTATTGGTGAAGGTAAGCGCCATAATATTGAAAGGGTCAATTCCCTGTTCCATCATATAGGCAATTCGAAAGGTGAGAACGCGTGTTTTACCCGATCCCGCACCTGCGATCACCATTGTTGGACCATAAATATTCTTTACGGCTTCTAGTTGCCGCTCGTTCAATTCATCAAGATATCCCATGAATCAATCTTTTAAATCAATGCTAATTACCTGCAATTGGGGAGGTTGAGAGGACCCGTGTGCACTCACGCAAATTTAGCAAATAATACGTTGTTCAATGGAAGTTTATCCGGGTAAGTTTTACACATCTTTATTCCTGTTTAGAATAGAGGTTCGGGTTGTTTAATTTTATTAATTTTGCGTTCCAAACATTAAAAACTGCAACATACATGGGTCACGG
>JBMSGX010000010.1:0-25261 GCA_049416285.1 Crocinitomicaceae bacterium
ATAATGTTTTGTGTAACCTAAGTTACATAAGCACCTCTCCAAATAGAGGTAAATTGCAACGAATTAAACTAAAAATAGATGAAAAATCTACTAACTGCTAAATTAATCTTTATTGGAGGTGTTGCACTAGCGCAAAATCAGCTCAATATTCCCCCAACAATTGAGACGTCAAACATTGATCTTACACTGCAGGAGGGGACTTATGAGTTTTATCCTGGAGTAGTAACGAACACAATGGGGGCAAACGGATCTTTACTAGGGCCAACACTAATAATGGATCAGGGTGATCAGGTTTCAATTACAGTTAACAATCAATTGCAAGACGAGACTACCATTCACTGGCATGGAATGCATGTTTCTCCATTGAATGATGGAGGTCCACATACAGTGATTCAGCCAGGTAGCACTTGGAATCCGCAGTTTGAAGTAATGGATAGAGCAGGGTTGAACTGGTATCATCCACATCTTCATATGATGACAAATGAGCATGTTTCGAAAGGGATTGCTGGGATGATCATTGTGAAAGATGCTGAGGAAGCTGCGCTTACGTTGCCACGTGATTATGGAGTGGATGATTTTCCGTTAGTTATCCAAACAAAAGCTTTTGATGCGAGCGGACAGATCGTTGTGCATTCAGAGTTGGATACGTCATTAATGGTGAATGGAACGGTTGATCCATTTTTAGATGTGCCTTCACAAGTGGTAAGGTTTCGATTGTTAAATGGTTCCTCTCAAAGGGTATACAAGCTAGGATTCACGAATAATATGAGTTTCAAGATCATCGGTACGGACGGTGGTTTGTTGACGGCACCGGTAGATTTGACAAGGTACGATCTTGCTCCCGGTCAGCGCGCTGATATCTTGGTTGATCTGACTGGAATGCAAGGGCAGTCTATCAGTTTGATCAATTACGGGACTGAATTTGGAAATGGTATTTATGGTTCGGCTACACCTGGAATGATGCCGCAGTTAACGTTGCCCGGATATGATCAAAACCCATTGAATGGGGCTGATTTTGACATTTTGAACTTGAACATTGGAGCACAGACAGCTAATCCAGTGCTTACTACACCAACTACGCTAGTCGCACACAATATACCTGTTGATGGCACAGAGGATGCTAATAGGTCATTGCTTTTCACGACACAACAGAACATTGTTGGTCCATTTTTAATCAATGGCGCACCGTTCGATATGAATGTTATTAATTACACTATTCCACTCGGAAATAGGGAGGTTTGGACGCTAACTAATCAAACACCAATAGGCCACCCATTTCATATTCATGATGTACAGTTCTATATTTTGGATATTAACGGAAACCCGCCGCCGCCAGAGCTGCAGGGGCTCAATGATGTTGTAATGGTACCAGCTGGAATGGGGACGGTTCGATTTATTACAGAATTCCTTGATTTTGCGAATGATACGGTTCCTTACATGTACCACTGTCATATGTTGACGCATGAAGATGATGGAATGATGGGGCAATTTGTTGTTTCTGATCCAAACGCGGGATTAGAAAAGATCGAAACAGATAATTTTCAATTATTCCCGAATCCAAATAATGGAACTTTTGAGTTGCAATTGATAAACGAGCAAGTAGGGGAGTTTGAGATCTTAAATGGAGCAGGAGAGTATATTCAATCTATTGATGTTACGAATGGTTCTGCTAAGCTGAGTTTGAATCTTTCACCAGGGATCTATTTTATCAGCGACAATCGATCGGTAGAGAAATTTATTATTCGATAATAGATAGTTAACGACTAAAAAGGGGGAGCTTTTGCTCCCCCTTTTTTATTTATACTGTTGCTTCTTCCGCTTCGTTAATAGGTCGTCTGAATACGATCTTATCATCGAGCATATCCATAACTACATTGTGCGTTTTGTCAATGGTTTCGGCAAGAATAGCTTTCGAAAGTGCATTCATAACATCCTTCTGAATTACGCGCTTAACAGGTCGTGCACCAAAGAATGGATCGTAACCGCGATCTGCTATCCAGTCGAATGCTTCTTCTTTTATCACAAGATGGATGTCCTGTGTTTTTAGCTTTTGAATAAGCTGTTTTAGTTGGATGCTGACAATGTCTCTAACATTCGTTTTTGAAAGTGGCAAGAAGAGAATTGTTTCGTCTATTCTGTTCAGGAATTCAGGACGAATGGTCTGCTTGAGTAGACCCGTCACCTCAACTTTGGCTAATTCAGCGGCATTTTCAAATTCACTTTCTTTGATACCATCGAATTTTTCGTGGATCAAATGCGATCCAAGATTTGAAGTCATAATGATGATCGTATTCTTGAAATTCACCACACGTCCTTTGTTGTCCGTTAATCTTCCGTCGTCAAGAACTTGAAGCAACACGTTGAACACATCTGGGTGTGCCTTCTCTATCTCATCGAGCAAAACAATAGAGTAGGGCTTTCTACGAACTGCTTCAGTAAGCTGACCACCCTCATCGTATCCGACGTATCCTGGAGGTGCACCAACCAAACGGCTTACGGCATGCTTCTCCTGATATTCACTCATATCTATTCTTGTCATTGCATTTTCATCATTGAACAAGAATTCTGCAAGCGCTTTCGCTAACTCCGTTTTACCAACTCCCGTAGTTCCAAGGAAGATGAAGGATCCGATCGGTTTTTTTGTATCCTGTAGCCCTGCTCTTGAGCGTCTGACTGCGTCTGACAGCGCTTCGATAGCTTCTCTTTGACCTACTACACGTTTGCCTAGCTCATCCTCCAGACGAAGTAATTTGGAACGTTCACTTTCTATCATTTTGTTGACTGGAATTCCCGTCCACTTGGACACTACTTCAGCGATCTCTTCTGAATCAACTTCTTCCTTGATCATCTTGGAGTTTGCCTGAAGTTCAGTGAGCTTAACTTTCGCCCTTTCCAGTTCTTCCTCTGTCTCTTTGATTTTTCCGTAACGGATTTCGGCTACTTTACCAAAGTCACTGGCACGTTCTGCTTGTTCGGCTTCCAGTTTATAGGTTTCGAGGTCTTCTTTGAACTGCTGAATGGATTCGACCACGTCTTTTTCCTGCTGCCATTTAGCTGTAAAGGCATTTTTCTGTTCTTGAAGATCAGCCAGGTCCTTTTCAATTATTTCAAGCTTCTTCGTATCCTTTTCACGCAAGAGTGCGGCTTTTTCTATCTCAAGTTGCATGATCTTACGCTCTAATTCATCGAGTTCCTCCGGCTTAGAGTTTATCTCCATTCGAATTTTAGATGCTGCTTCATCAATAAGGTCGATAGCTTTATCCGGTAAAGACCTGTCTGTAATATAGCGCTGTGAAAGTTCGACGGCACTAACGATAGCAGCGTCCTTGATCAATACTTTGTGATGGTTTTCATATTTTTCTTTTATTCCACGCAAGATTGAAACGGCATCTTCTGTTGAAGGTTCATCCACCAGTACAGTTTGGAAACGTCTTACAAGTGCTTTGTCTTTTTCAAAGTATTTCTGATACTCGTTCAGTGTTGTTGCGCCAACTGCTCTCAATTCACCTCTGGCTAGTGCTGGCTTCAAAATATTGGCAGCATCCATTGCTCCTTCACCGCCACCTCCGGCGCCGACAAGTGTGTGAATTTCATCAATGAATAAGATGATCTCGCCATCCGCTTTTGTTACTTCTTTGATCACCGATTTCAAACGTTCCTCAAATTCACCTTTATATTTAGCTCCAGCGATCAATGCTCCCATATCCAATGAGTAAACAACCTTTGATTTCAGGTTTTCAGGCACATCTCCTTCAATGATCCTATGCGCAATACCTTCTGCTATGGCTGTTTTACCAACTCCGGGTTCACCAATCAGTATTGGGTTGTTTTTAGTTCTTCTGGTTAATATTTGAAGTACTCTTCTGATTTCTTCATCACGTCCGATCACCGGGTCTAATTTCCCATTCTGTGCTAGCTCGTTCAGATTTTTTGCATACTTGCTCAGAGACTGATAAGAGCCATCTTGACTGCTTGATTTCACAGACTCGCCATTACGAAGCTTGTTAATGCTCTCTTTCAGCTGTTTCTGTGTAATCTTATTGTCTTTCAACAATTGTCCTACGGCATCCGTTGCATAGAGCATTGCAAAAAACAGAACTTCAACAGAAAGGTATTCGTCTCCGAATTTTTTCATTTCGCTCAAACCATAGTTCAAAACTTGTTGCAATTGATTTGAAACGTAAAGTTGACCGCCTGACACTCTTGGGTAGGATTCAATGATGCGATCAAGAGCGATGCCGATCATTCTAAGGTCTGCGGAAGAGTCTTTGAGTAGAAATGGAATCACATCCTTTTCATTGTCCAGCATTGCTCTTAACACATGACCGGTCTCAATCGTTTGATTGCCTTTTTCCTGTGCTAACTGCTGTGCAGCTTGCATTAGTTCTTGTGACTTGATTGTTAATTTATTTATGTCCATTGTTGTATCGTTTGTATTCTGATTTGTTGTCTTCAATTATTAATCCAAAAGGTAAAGGAGTGGGTGAATCTGTAAAAATGTCAGTCACATTGTTTTTTGGCTGACATAGTGGCTGTTAATGAGTTAGTTATGGCGTTATTAACATCATTTTCGTCAGTTATGAACAAAAAATGAAACATATAAAAACATTTCCCGTAATAGAGAACACAACAACACAACTATGAAGAAGTCATTTTTATTAATCGGTTTGCTTACCGGCGCATTTTACAGCGGTGCTTACAAGATCTCCAAAAAGGATTACGTATCCATTTGGAAGGATGTGGCAATAGGCGAAATGCTTGATCATAAAGTTCCAGCGAGTATTACGTTGGCTCAAGGGATTTTAGAGAGTGGAAGCGGGAATTCAATGTTGGCTCTGGAGGCTAACAATCATTTCGGTATTAAATGTCACGGTTGGACCGGGGCTAAGATTTATAAAGATGATGATAAGAAGAATGAATGCTTTAGAAAGTACGACTCAGCAGATGAGTCATTTATGGATCACAGTGATTTTCTCCTAAGGCACCAGAGGTATGCAAACCTCTTTGAATTGGATGTTACCGATTATAAAGGTTGGGCAAGAGGATTGAAAAAAGCAGGTTACGCTACGAATCCAAAATATCCTGATCTGTTGATCGATATTATTGAGGAGCTTGGTTTGGATGAGTACGATAGTTATCAGGAAATCGTGCCGGACGCAGACATCCTAGTAGAAAATAGCAGCGCAGAAGATATTCAAACGAATGATCACCATATCTTTGTTCATGATAACCGTGTTCGTTACGTGGTCGCGAAAACAGGGGATACATTCTATCAGATCGCAAAAGAATTCGATCTAAATTTAAATCAATTGTACAGATACAATTCTTTTGCAAAGGACAAAGATTGCCTTGTGGAAGGTGATATTGTATATGTAATGCCTAAAAGAAAGGCGAGCATGTTTAAAAAGGAGACGGTAAGTATTGAGACTCCAATGCATGTAAAAGATATTTCACAAAAATACGGTGTTTCAGAGAAGACTCTGAAACGTCTAAATGGCTTC
Organism: Crocinitomicaceae bacterium; assembly: GCA_049416285.1. GTDB lineage: Bacteria > Bacteroidota > Bacteroidia > Flavobacteriales_D > Crocinitomicaceae > UBA4466. The sequence continues at coordinate 5,502 of JBMSGX010000010.1, forward strand.
GCTGAAGATTCCTTGGTTTCAAAAGGCGAAATAATAACCCTCAGATAATAGGCGAAAGCCTTGAGGTTTTTTAGTTTGTTGTTGTTTGTAGAAAGGCTTTGGGAAACCAAGGCCTTTCTTGTATTCCTGTGAGTTGTGAATTTTATTATCGTTCATTTCTGGTTTTTAGAAATTCCTTTTACTCAAAGGGATATACACTTTAAGTAATGATTTTGATAGAAGTTAATAGCTTAAATTCTTATTTTTAAATTTGATGCCATTCATGAATTTGAAAATCTAATAATATGAAGCCGTCTACGGAACTCTTCAAGCTGGTAAAGTCTTTGTCGAAATCAGAAAAACGTTTCTTTAAACTGTCCTCCTCGTTGCAGTCAGGTGAGAAGAACTATCTAAAGATCTTTGATTATATCGATGCGCAGGATGAATACGATGAATCTGATTTAAAAGATCATTTTGACGGAGAGGTTTTCATCAAACATTTGCCTTCTGAAAAGAATCACTTGTACAAATTGATACTTAAAAGTTTGCGCTCTTACTACTCAGAGCAAAGTGTAAGCAGTACATTGAAGCAAGAGATTAAGAACGTTGAGATACTTTATAATAAGGCGCTATATAAGGAATGTGAGAAATTTGTAAAGCGTGCAAAGTCAACAGCTCAGAAATATGAGAAATTCTACTATTGGTTTGAGTTGATCAGCTGGGAAAAGAAATTATTAGAATCTGCCTTCGAGTCAGGAGAGTTTTCAGTTGATCTTGATGAGCTCGTCAAGGAGGAGGAGATGGTGATTGCGAAACTCAGAAATTTGGCTGAGTACACCGTGATCTATTCAAAGATCAATCTGATCTTCCGTAGTGGAGGGTTTACCAGGAATGCATCGGAAAGAGAGGTTGTTGAAGGGATTGCCGATTATCACTTGATCAAAGGTAAGAATACCGCATTATCTGTTAAGGCAGCTTCAATTTGTTACTATATCAAGGGGCTTTGTGCTGCAACAAATCGTAATTACAAAGACAGTTTTACCTTCTTTAATAAAACAAGGGAGATTCTTGACAATAATCCCTTCATAAAACTAGATGCAAGTAGTCGTTATGTGATGACTTTGTTCCACTTATTGCGTTGTCATTTGGATAGCGAAGAATTTGATAAAGCCGAACAGCTCATTAAAGATATACGAGCTTTACAAGGTAAGAAAGGATTTAATTCGATAGATATATCAATACGGATCTTCGCAAATTCAAGTATTCAGGAGCTTGCAATGTTGCACAAAAAAGGAGAGTTTGAGAAATGTCTTGCCCTTATTCCGGAGATCGAGCAGCAACAAGATGGTTATGGTGATAAGTTGAGTAAGGAGATGGATGTTTTACTCACGTATGCTAAGGCTTACAGCTGTTTTGGGACAGGTGATTTCAAGAAGGCTTTGCAGTATGTGAATGAAGTATTAAATGATAATGAGCAAAACTTACGCCAGGACATCTATAGTTTTACGCGCTTGTTTAATATTGTAATTCATTATGAGCTAGAGAATTATGATTTTCTGGAGTATGTGGTCAAATCTACGAACCGCTACCTAAGTAAACAGGAAAGGGATTACTTAATTGAAGCGACTTGCATCAAGCATATTCGTAAATTGGCTAAACTTCAAACGAACATCCAGCGAGTAGAGATCTTTGAGAAAATGAAAGAAGAGATCGACGAGTTGTTGAAGGATGAGAATGAACGCGTTGTACTTGAGTATTTCAATATCGCCGCGTGGATACAAAGTAAGCTTGAAAAGATTCCGTTTAGCGAGGCTGTCAGTCGAACGCTAGAAGCGGCAAAATAATTTAGTCTTCCACCATTTTATTGCTATTTTTGTCATCCTCAAAAGGACGATTAATGGGAAAGAAATATACTACAAGAGAAGAGGATTACTCTAAATGGTACAACGAATTAGTAGGTCGCGCAGATCTAGCTGAGCATTCAGATGTTAAAGGTTGTATGGTGATCAAGCCTCACGGATATGCTATCTGGGAGAAAATGAAAGAGAATTTGGACAGAATGTTCAAAGAGACAGGTCACAGTAATGCTTACTTCCCTTTATTTATTCCAAAATCTTATCTAAGTAAGGAGGCTGCGCACGTCGAAGGATTTGCAAAAGAATGTGCTGTTGTTACACACTACAGATTAAAGAACTCTGAAGATGGTAAAGGCGTTGTGGTTGATCCGGATGCTAAACTGGAGGAGGAATTGATCGTTCGTCCAACTTCTGAGACGATCATTTGGAACTCTTACAAAAATTGGATTCAATCATACCGCGATCTTCCTATTCTTATTAACCAATGGGCTAACGTTGTGCGTTGGGAAATGAGAACAAGGATCTTCTTGAGGACGGCTGAGTTCTTATGGCAAGAGGGACATACTGCGCATGCTACAAAGGGTGAAGCGATCGAGGAGGCAGAACGTATGCTTGAAGTATATGCTGATTTTGCTGAAAGATATATGGCCATGCCGGTTATCAAAGGTATCAAATCGGAAAGTGAACGATTTGCCGGCGCTTTGGAAACATACTGTATCGAAGCAATGATGCAGGACGGCAAAGCTTTGCAGGCCGGAACTTCTCATTTTCTTGGGCAAAACTTCGCGAAGGCATTTGATGTAAAGTTTGCTGATAAGGAGGGAGGATTAGAATACGTTTGGGCTACTTCCTGGGGAGTTTCAACAAGACTGATGGGGGCGTTGATCATGACACACTCTGATGATGAAGGATTGGTATTACCTCCGGCACTTGCGCCTATTCAGGTTGTTGGTGTTCCGATTTTTAAAACTGAAGAAGAGTTAGAGAAAATATCTGCTAAGTTTAAAGACTTGGGCGACAAACTAAGAGCTATGGGAATTAGCTTTAAGTTCGATGATGATGATAACCGCAGACCAGGATGGAAATTTGCAGAATATGAAGCGAAAGGAGTTCCATTACGTTTAGCAATGGGACCAAGAGATCTTGAAAATGGCAAAGTGGAAATCGCACGCAGAGACTTGAAATCAAAAGAAGTTGTTGATTTTGACGGATGTGAGTCAATGATACAGTCTTTGCTTGATCAGATACAAAAGAACCTTTTCGAGAAAGCAAAAACATTCCAAGAATCTAGAACACAATCAGTGGATTCCTACGAAGATTTCAAAGTGAAATTAGAGAAGGAGGGTGGGTTCTTCCTTGCTCATTGGGATGGAACGAAGGAAACAGAACAAAAGATCAAAGAAGAGACAAAGGCCACAATCAGATGTATTCCTTTAGAAGGAGATAAGGAGGAGGGTGTCTGTATGGTGACGGGAAAGCCTTCAAAGCAGCGTGTGATCTTTGCCAAAGCCTATTAAAATGGATGAATTAAAAGCAAACATAATTGATTTACTATCTACGAAGGCTGCTCTGAAGCAGGATATTGCTTCTTTTAGTGAATCAGTATTGGATCAGTTGAAAAGACTTGCTGTGGCCGAGATTGAAGATCTCAGAGGTCATATTTCTGATGAACGTGTGCGTCTAAAGATCCAGGATAATGGGACACATGAGTTTATGATCTACGTTGGGTCAGATGTTCTTGTTTTTCAATTGCACCAAAATGTCTTTAGAATGCCTGATGAAAGTGGTGTTTGGAAGACATCCTACATGCAAGAAAATCCTGATAGAGGTTATTTTGGTGTGATCAACATTTATAATTTTCTCGCAGAATCCTTTGAACAGCATCGCATGAATGATGAGGGTTATCTGATCGGTAGGATCTTTATGAATTTTGAGAAGCACTTCCTAGTGGAAGGTAAAGGACAGCTGGGCTTCTTATTCAATGATCTTGTAAACATGGAACTATCGGATGAGAAAGCACTGCATATCATTAGAGTAGCGATGAAGTTTGCTATAGAGTTCGACCTGATCACACCTCCGTACACGATGATACAAGAAGTGTCTTTGTTCCAGATTCAGGCAATAAGTTCAGACTTGAAGCTTTCTACCGGGAAAAGAATGGGTTTTAAATTTAGTTCTGAACAAGAAGGATTTGAATAAAAAAAAACTGAAAACGTTTGAGATTAACGTTTTTCAGTATATATTTGCACTCCGAATTCGGAAAACTTTGAAATAACGGCCCATTCGTCTAGTGGTTAGGACGCCAGGTTTTCATCCTGGAAACAGGAGTTCGATTCTCCTATGGGCTGCCAATTTTTTTTGGCCCATTCGTCTAGTGGTTAGGACGCCAGGTTTTCATCCTGGAAACAGGAGTTCGATTCTCCTATGGGCTGCAAATTTTGAATAAAATTAAACTAGTAATTATGGCGAATCACAAGTCAGCATTAAAGAGAGTAAGATCAGACGAAACTAAAAGATTACGTAACAAGTATCAGCACAAAACAACGCGTAATGCTGTTCGTAAACTTAGAGATATGTCTAAGAAAAAAGAAGCGGAAAAGTTGCTTCCATCAGTTGTAGCTATGCTGGATAAGTTGGCGAAAAACAACGTAATCCACAAGAACAAAGCGGCGAACTTGAAGTCAAGCCTTCAGATCCACGTGAACAATCTGTAAGAAACAGAAACAATATTTAGAGGGGGCTATGCCCCCTTTTTTTATACCTTTATTTCGGGTAAAATGAAGCACTTGATCCTTATACTGGTCTTACTGAGCGCAAGCTCGGTTTTTTCTCAGTTCGATCCATATATGGATACGATCAAGTTAGACAACACACCTTTATCAAACCTTGACAGTGCTGATGTTAAGTACGCAGAATTTTCAACCACCTTTAACGGAGGTCTTTCATTAGCAGGTCCTGATCTGAATGCCTCCAATGTTTTCTCCAGATTGAGTCAACAATGGTTGGGAAATGCTTATAAAGTTGACAGAAGAGATTATTTCAGCGCCTTGCCATATCTCGGATTTACGTATTCGTTCGGTGCTCAAGGTACGCAGTTTTTAACGGCGAGGTTTACTCAGGCATTTACGGATAGCTTAATCTTAAATATCAATTACCGAAGAGCTAGTGGTAACGGTTATTTTAGGAATTCAGTTTTCGATAGGAATAATGTAAGAGCCTCCTTCATCAAAAAGGGTAGGTTCTATAGCTTTAATGCAGAAGGATATTACACGTCTGGTAATTATCAGCATGCAGGAGGTTTAACTACAGATACGCTTATCGAAACCTTTGGACTTGAATTTTCGCCTGTTTTTAAGGAGAATGCAAATAGTAAGTATCGTTCAGGTGGAGTAACACTGAAAAACTACCTTGACTTTATTCCATCGGAAAAGACAGCAACAGGTTTAGCGCACCGAACGGAATATTCAATTGTCAATAGAAAATACAACGAGATCGATACACTGGCAGGAATTTATCCATTTGTGAATTTTAATACTGATACCACTGCTGATCAGTTTAACTTGGCCTCGATATCGAATTTTGGGGGGCTCTTCATTCAACGAAGTGGGTTCTATTTCGATGGTGGTGTGAGTCAAACTTATTGGAGGTATCAGAATTTGAGCAACATTCTCGATACGACGGAGATCGATTTAAAATCAAGGCTGCGCATGTCATTCAAGAATTTTGAGTTGATCAATGAATTTAAGTTTAATCTGATAGGTCGCTTCAATGAATGGTACAATCATGTCCAATTGAAAGCAGGTTTCCAGGCTTATAAACTGTCTGCATGGATGAATGTTGGTCAATACGGATTAGATCCTTTCCGTCGCAGTTATTTATCAAATACGTTTCAATATTCAACTACTGGCTCACTTAAGGAGTTCCATTTGGATGCAGGAGGAGAGGTTTCAGCTAGCTTCATAAATGATAAGCTTCTTTTGAGTGGTGGGGTACGCCAGATTGCATCACCGGATCTTTATGTGTTCAATGGCGGTCAGTGGCAAAATGATTCGCTCAATAGTGTGTCCATTACTTCTGTTTCTGTTTCACCAGCTTTACATTTAAATCACTTCAAGTTAAATACCAAGCTTGTCTATAACTTGTCTAATACGCGTTATGTACCCCAATTGCAATTGTTTTCGCGCATGTATTTCACAGGTAAATTGTTTGAAGCTAAAATATTGAAGTTTGCGACTGGTGTTGATTTCAGATACAACAGTAATTATGATGTAATGACTTATGTGCCGGGATTGGATGTGTCAGCAATCCATAACAACGGGATTGTTTCTTCAGCAAGAACAAACCTGGACGCATTCATAAATCTGGGACTTGAAAGGTTTGGATTCTACTTTAGATTTGAGAACATCGCTTATTTCTGGGAAGACCAATTAAGACAGGTTGCTGAAAATTATCCAATTGCAGGACCACGAATGAGAATAGGAATAACCTGGGATTTCTTTAACTAGGGTATATAAAAAAGGAAAGCAGTGATTTTATCACTGCTCTCATACCTAACCTACCTTTTACAACTAAACCTGATCAAATGTAACAACGCATTGGCAATGTGCCAAAAATTAGGTGCTTAGATGAATAAAAGGGCAGATTCAGTGAACTTTTACAATTCTTTTTGAAAAATTTAGAGTCCTGAGTTTATCAATTTGAATTGCTGGAGTTGTTTATATTTGTCGAAATCAAATTGAAAATATGGGACTTTTAGAAAACAAAGTTGTATTGATCACAGGAGCTTCGAGAGGGATTGGGCGTTCAATTGCTTCAGAATGTGTTAAACAAGGAGCAAAGGTTGCTTTTACCTATCTGTCTTCAGCAGAAAAAGCTAAAGCTCTGGAAGATGAGCTTACATCAAATGGTGGTGTAGCAAAAGGATTTAAATCAGATGCTTCTGATTTTGATCAAGCTCAACAGCTTGTAGAAGAAGTTGTGAAAGAGTTTGGAACCGTGGATGTTCTTGTGAATAATGCAGGTATTACAAGAGATACTTTGTTGATGAGAATGACAGAGGAGCAGTGGGATGAAGTAATTAATACAAATCTTAAATCTGCATTTAACCTGACAAAAGCTGTAATCAGACCAATGTTGAAAGCAAGAGCAGGGTCAATTGTAAATATGTCTTCGGTTGTTGGAGTGAGCGGAAACGCTGGTCAAGCGAACTATGCTGCCTCAAAAGCTGGATTGATAGGTTTTACCAAGTCTGTTGCGCAGGAGCTAGGATCAAGAAACATCAGATGTAATGCGATCGCACCAGGGTTTATTGAAACAGAAATGACTGGAGCCTTAGATGAAAAGGTGGTTCAAGAATGGAGAGACTCTATTCCATTGAAGAGAGGAGGTTCTCCTGAGGATGTAGCGAATCTTACGGTATTCCTTGCATCTGATATGTCAGCATATATTACTGGTCAAACTGTGAACGTTTGCGGTGGAATGTTGATGTAAACAAACGAAAAGAATATATGAGAAATGCTCTCCGGTTGGAGGGCATTTTTTATTTGCGACCTAAAATGCGAGATGAGAGACGTTGAGCTAAATCTACTCCTCTTCGCAGAACATCAAAGTAGAGTAAGATGTACAAGAATACACTCATTGTCCAAATGATAATAATATTCGCTGTTCTTGTAGTTAGACGTTTAGAACCAATGTATTTGTATGGAGCGTAAAAATGTGCATTGAAGAAACTCTGGTCAGATGGAAGATGATAAATAGGATCATCATTTCTGAAAATGTGGGTACCGCTTATGATTAACTTGTTTTCTTCCAAGCTATTTGTGGTAAGGTCGTTAAGGCTTTCGTTTGTGAATTTATTACGAAGTTCTCTGAATTTATCAATTCCGAGCGAGTCTATCACTTTTTCAATTTTTTTGTTGCCTTCGTTTAGATCTCTAATTGACTGTAGCTTAATGATCGACAAGAAGTTCTCAATAGGATCAAGCAGTTTAGCGTCCGTATAACCTGATCTGAACTCGTTCAAGTTGTCAATGCAAGACTTACATGCAAGTCCTTTCCATTTCTGTTCTTCACGCTGTAATTCTGAAATCAATAAGTCTTTACTCTGCTTGATGCTAATATCATTTTCTCCGGCGCTGGAAGTTCTTAGGATGTCAAGATGTTTTCTTATTTCAGGTATCCAAAAATCCTTTTTCCAGGCACTTGCAGTTGTTTTAACTTTTGTATCAAAGAAGTATGTCTCCAGTTCATTATTTGCTGTTTGTTCTACAGTCAGTGCTTCATATGCCCATCTTGAAACCATTGCGTTTCCAATAAATGGAACCTTTGTTGCATCTGAAAGTACAGGGTGAAGCTTGTCGAATTTCACGATAACTCCACTAAATAAGATCTGTGGGATAATTACAAGTGGCACAAGAATATAGATGACCTTAGCTGAATTGAAGGTGCTTGAAATTACAAGTCCTGTGATATTCGCCATACAACCCGCGGAAAACAGAACTACCCAATAGGTCCATGTCAATCCTTGAATATCCAGAATTGCATGAGACACTAGCACGTACAACAGGATTTGAATGGCAGTTATTGAAAATAATACGGCAATTTTCGAGAGCAAATAACTGTTTCGAGATAATTTTAAATAAGTCTCACGTAATAATATGGTCTTGTCTTTATTAATTTCCTCTGCTGACAGCGTAAGTCCGAGAAAGACCGCAACAATAACAGACATGAAAATAAACTGCGGTATGTTTTCATTGTCGAAGTATGTGTAAATCCCTTTTTCTGAATTCGTGTACTTAATAAACAGTGCAAGCAATAATGCAAGTGCGGGAGCAACGAGGGAATTTGTTACCAGGTACTGAATGTTCGATAGTTTGCTTTTGACATCACGGTACAAATATGCCAGGAATTGGGTAAACGAATTGGGCAGTTTGAACTTTGCTTTGGGTTCTTTGTCCGTCGATTCAAAACGGAAGTTCATTTTGTTTTCCAGGTATAGTTGATGCCACTCTTCCGGGTCTTTTTTCCTTACGCCTGTCTCTCCACCGTATTCATCCAGCACCTCGCTTTCGAGCAGGTCGAAGATCAAGTCGGTATTTATATTGCCACAAAGACCGCATTCGCTTTCGTGTGCATTTCCTTGATATGAATGCATCTTGAAATGCACAATAGCGTTGGATGGTAATCCATCATAAACCATAAAACCTCCCTCGTCCATCATTAGGAGGCGGTCAAACATCTTAAAGGTGTTTGATGACGGCTGGTGAATTACAACAAATACAAGTTTTCCCGTAAGAGCTATCTCCTTCAATAACCCCATAATTGATTCTGAGTCTCTTCCTGATAATCCTGAAGTAGGTTCATCTACAAAGAGTATAGAAGGTTCTCTAATCAATTCAATCGCAATGTTCAATCTCTTTCGCTGCCCACCTGAAATAATCTTGTTTAGTTCGTTTCCAACACGTAAGTATCTGATCTCATATAGGCCCAGCTGTTTCAATAGCTGGATAACGCGCTTTGTGATCTGTGAATTAGTTAGACCACCAAGGCTTAATTTCGCGCTCAAATACAAGTTTTCAAATACGGTGAGGTCTTCGTTCAAAAGATCATCTTGACCAATGTTTCCAATGAAACCTTGTAGTTTCCTGTGATCGTTAAAAAGATCGATCCCATTGATATTGATGTCACCAAAAGTTGGTTTTACTCTTCCGTTCATGATGTTCAGAAGAGACGATTTACCAGTGCCGGAGGCTCCCATTATTCCAATTAGGTTTCCACCATTGGACGCTATATTTATTTTACGAACAGCAAACTTTCCGTTATTGAATTTGTGAATGACATTTTTTAACTCATAGCTGATAGAAACATCAGATTCTTCTTTCAGTATGAAATTGAGAACGTTACCGTGATAGATTAGCTTGGTTTTCGAAGTTCTAATAGAAGATCCGCTACTGATAAGGTGAATTCGATTGCCGGCTACAACTGTGCTGTTTATGAAGAGCTCATCATTTCCGAGATAATGCACGAATAGTGAACCAATGCTTTTTACGTAAAGGAATAGGATAGGGGCGTCAAGCGCTTTTAATTCGATCGATCGATCACAGTTGACTTCAGCTCCTTGCGGAATGTAGCTAAGCATGTTAACACAACTGCTTTGGCTTTTTGGTTCATGTGCAACAAATTCTTTGATCTCATTGTACTCACTGGAGCTAATATTAAAAGAATCAGCAATTGTTTGAACGAAGTCAAGCTCACGTTGACTCAAGGAGCCATCCTGCTGGACGAATTCGAGCATGCGAATAATCACAATGATCTTTTGTCGTTGAGTCAGCTCTTTGTTAACCTGGGCACAGATCTTTAATGCCTTGACTGATTGTCTAGCCGAGTGCTTCCTGCTTTGATCCCCGGTTTTCTTTAAGGCACGTGTAGCGTTCAATCTTTCATTGAAGATCTTGAGGTACTTATTTACGTCTGATGAGGCGAGCTGAGTTTTTAGAAAAGACTTAATCACATGTTGTCCCTTAGAACTGGTGATTAAGTTTTTATTATCTGATTCAGATACTTCGTCAATTTTCGCTACAAGAGCGAATAGCTGCATTAGTGCACGAAGTATTCTGTCACTCATTCAACCAATATTTTAGATTGATTTATTTCTTGAATCCAATCAACATCACAGCGCAACCTGTGACCTTTAAGTCTAGATCAAGTTCCGTCTCGATCGAAACTTCAAGTGTTTCCTCCACTTTGAAATCCCAATAAGGAGCGTTCTTATAATTTCTATTTGAGAAAAGGATATGTCCTTCGGTGTCCTTAACAGTGAAGATCACGTAATTCTCATCCGATCCTGCGCTAGCCGCAATTCTGTAAGTAGAGCCACCAAAGAAAGTAGTTTTAAATTCTGCCTTTTCTCGATTCAAAAAAGCTGAGTAAACCTGCCCGTCTGAAATGAACTTACCACCATCAGTATTCTTTTCTAAAAGCGCTTCACAATTTGAAACGATCTGTTCACAATCTTGTGCATATGCCCCATGAAGAAAGGGAGCTAGAACTAGTGCAAATGTTATGATCTGTTTCATTAGGCTGTGATTATTTCATTTCTAATTTCCATTACTTTCTTCTGAATCTCCTTCAAAAGCGCTCCATCCAGCTCTACCTCCATGGAATGATTGAATGTCGTCATGTGATTTTCTGCATCAGTTTCAGGAGCAGCATATGTGTAGGTGCTTTTGATCTTATCGAAACTCGTTTTTAAACCTTTGAATTGCTCGATCAATGCATCATTCGAACCGTCTTCATTATATTCTTCTAAAATTTCAATTACCGATACAAGGGATCTTTTTTGTTCACCAATTCTTCTTCGAACCTCAGGACTTTCGTTTTTCTTTTCAAGCTCACATGCAAAGTACAATGATTCGATCCAACCACCTGTAAGTATTAAGGCAGTCACAGATTTTCGCTGTGATTCCTTCAGGAAGAAATCCGCTTTCTTGAAAGCGTCCGTCATCAATAGTATCATTGAATCACCAGCAGCACCCTGGTTCTTGAACTTGTCATAGAAGCTGGTATCAAATGCACCATCCAATCCAAGTTGAGAAGTTAACCTCTGAATAGAATTCAAGTATTTAATAGAAGTAGCCTTTTCGTTGTACAAAGAAGCGTATCCGAGATCAGCACCGTAAACACCAAGGCTCAATGCTTGCTTGAATTCAGTTACATAATCATTCACTTTGTTTTCGTCATTTAACAATGATCTGTCAAATCCGATATTCAATCTCTTAACGAGATATGAAGTTTGTACAGGACTGGGAATGCTGAAAAGTTTGTTGTCAAACCTTCCGGTAATACGCGAGTTAGGATCAAACACTTCCTGGTCAACCGTGTTCGTTTCAGGTTGCGCATCTTCACAAGAAGTCACTGAAATAAGCGCTCCAGAAATAACTAATAAAGTGAATAATTTCTTTTTCATTTTGTTCTATTCAGAAGGCATAAAAATAACAAAAATAGTGTAATTAGTGGGCTTTTGTTACTTTTGTTTGAAGCACTCGAAATTATGAATATCAGACCTCGAAGAAACAGAAAAAATGTGGCGATCCGTGAGATGGTTCAGGAAACACATTTAAGTGTCGACAACTTGATTTACCCGCTATTTTTGGTGGATGGAGAGAATCAAAAATCAGAAATAAGCTCTTTGCCCGGAAATTATAGATGGACCCTCGACCTGCTTTTGAAAGAAATAGAGGATTGCGTGCGTTTGGGAATAAGAACTTTTGTGCTCTTTCCTGCTGTAGATGAGAAATTAAAGGATAAGACGGGAACTTACAGTTACAGTGGAGATAATTTCTACCTGAAAGCTATCTACAAGATCAAGTTAGCTTTCCCTGAAATAGTGCTCATGAGCGATGTCGCGTTAGATCCTTATTCGTCCGATGGTCATGATGGTATCGTGCAAGATGGTAAGATCCTAAATGATGAGACACTTACGGTATTGGCTAAGATGTCCGTTGCACAGGCTCAGGCTGGAGTTGATATTATTGGTCCAAGTGACATGATGGATGGCAGAGTGGGTGTTATTCGAGAAGCTTTAGATGAAAATGGTTTCACGGAGACGAGTATAATGTCTTATTCTGCAAAATATGCCAGTGCTTTTTACGGTCCGTTCAGAGACGCCTTGGACTCTGCACCCAAAGCAGGAGATAAGAAAACATATCAAATGAATCCGGCGAACAGGAGAGAGGCCATGATCGAAGCTGAGCTTGATATAAACGAAGGAGCCGATATGTTGATGGTTAAACCTGCGTTATGTTATCTGGATGTGATCCATATGCTGGAAACTTCTTTTGATGTGCCGATTACCGCTTACAATGTTAGTGGTGAGTGCGCTATGCTCTATGCTGCAGCCAGAAATGGTTGGTTGGATTACAACACCGCTATGCCTGAAATGCTTTTAAGCATTAGAAGAGCCGGAGCAACCGGTATCCTTACATATTTCGCGAAGGACTTTGCTAAATTGATGAATAGTTAAGCTACTAGTTTCGGTATTAAAAAAATCTCCATAAATTTAATGTATGGAAGATTTCCACCCACAGAAGCCAAAATTGATAGAACATAAGCCGAAAGGCGGTTTATCGATCACCATTTTCTCTATGGTGATGTTTGTTCTTGCGTTCACGTTGCTTTTTAGTGATCAGATCATCTTCATTCTGTTCTTGCTTGCCGTATTACTGATACATGAGCTGGGACATTATTTACTGATGAAAAAGTTCAATTATAAACATGTTCGCATGCTGTTTATTCCCTTGATGGGAGCTTTCGTGCAAGGAAAGAAAGAGAGTTATTCTCAGAAAGAAAGTTTTCTGGTTACCATGGCAGGGCCAATACCGGGTGTTGCAGTGGGGATTCTTTTGCTATTGTACGCAGCGAATAATCACAGTGCATGGGGGCTTCAATTAAGTGCTTTGTTTATTCTATTAAATGTGATCAATCTTTTACCCTTAGATCCGTTAGATGGAGGTCAAATGTTTAAACTTTTTGTGCGCAAGAATCATGAGTTCTTTTTACTTGTTTTTGCTTTTTTATCATCCTTAATGTTGATCTTCATTGGATGGTACATTAACAGTTATTTGCTGATCGTATTTGGTTTCTTCATGGGTTTCAGAGTTAGAGGACTTCAAAAGAACTATCAAATGCATAAAGATCTGAATACTGAGGAAGTAGATTACCGAACAACCTATAAATTATTGACTAACAAGGATTTCTATAAGATCAAGCAGGTAGTGTTAGATCATACACCATCCTTGAAAAAATTCATTGATCAGGTGTCTTCAGATGAATCAGATCCGGTTCTTGCCAGCCAGGTGAACAGCGTACTCATTACTCCTGTGAAACGAGATGCATCGAAATTATTTAAATTGTTTGTGATTTTATTCTGGTTGGCGTCATTTGCTGTTCCAATTTATTTGATATTCACTCTGGACTTTACGTGGTATGAGCTTTAAAATAGGTGACAAAGTTGTATACCTTCACGAAAGAGGAGGCGGTGCCGTAATTGATATTCAGGGAGAATATTTCATTGTTGAAGATGCTGAAACCGGATTTTCAAGAAGGTTCCAGAAAATGGAGCTCGCACCGGTATTCAGTGAGCAATATGATGATCATATGCCTACTTCTGAGGTGGATCATGATGCCGAAGAAGACCATTCTTATCTTACAAAAAGTAAGGTTTCCGGAAAGCGAAAACCAGAGGAAGTTTGGGAGATCGATCTGCATGTCGAAGAGCTTGTAGAAAGCCATTCTAATCTTTCAAACACAGAGATTTTACGCAAACAAATGGGTGCTCTCAAAACAACTCTCAAAGATGCTCGCAAAAAACACGTCGCGCGCATAATTGCAATTCACGGCGTTGGAGAAGGGGTTCTGAAATCGGAGATCATAAGCTATTTAGCTCAACAGGATGGTGTTGAATATTTCGACGCTGACTTCCGTGAGTATGGAAAGGGAGCCACTGAGATTCGCTTATTTAAGGTCGATTAATCCGGAGTAGTATAATACGACATCACCTTCTTCGCTGAATAATTCTTTTTTGTCAAGATATAGCTCGTCTAATTTTTTTAAGACTTTTAAAAGCTCTGCGTTCTTCTCCGGACCTTTTGCGACCAGAAAGCATTCATTCTCAAGTTTCAATTCTTGTAATTGTCCTAAATTCTGAACGGACCGAATGTTTTCGTTATTCATTTGCTGCCAGCAAGTTTCCGGTTTAAGCATCCAATCAGGCTCGAAATGGTACACAAAATTATATGCGTAATAGGGTGGAGCTATAAGAGTTTGCGCTTTGTTTTTTCGATTCTCAATAAGTGCTTCGACTAGCTCTTTATCTGGAGCTTTGTTTCCAGATGTTGGATCTATGGTAAGTACGAAGCCCAGAAGAATTAGCACTATGATCGATATGCGCGCGGCACGGATCTGGATCTTCGAAAGAAAATAAGTCAAGGCAAGGATGAAGACGATTCCCAGGAAGACGAGGTAACGGTCCAAGAACATTGGAATGTACTGCGACACCAAGAATATAAAAAGTAGAGGTACAAAGAGACTCACCGCCAAAAATAAAAACTTAGCATCTCTCCAAACCAATCTGTTAATTACTATCCCTATGATCAATAAAAGTAGACTAAACGCTGCAACAACTGGGACATTTGAGAATTTCACAAAAATGCTGTAGAGCTCTTCGGGTTTAGGTATTGTAAGCCATGTTCCCCCTTCACTGGAAATCATAAATCTCTTCAATAGAAAGGGTAGATAGGGCAGATAAAAGAGTGAAGTTATACCCCAGGCGATAGCGATTTGCTTCCAAGGATTATCCTTGCGGAATAAAAGAACCAGCATGAAGAGCTGTATCAATAGAACGAAGAATCCAAAGAAGTGATTGTAGATAAGCAATGTATTCACTAAAACTGTGAGAATAAGCCATTTGCGCTGTTGTGTTTGAAGCAACTTGTATGTGTAATAAAGCGCCATGATGGTTAGTAATCCAAAAAGCGCATAGGGCCTTGCTTCATGACTAAATTGAATATGATAGTTCGAAAATGTGAAGATCGCAGCTCCAATTATCCCAAACCGTGTACTCGTTAATTCACGGGTCATTAAAAAGATGAAAGATGCTGTGAGTGAGCTAAAAATTAGCGGGAGGAATCTTACAGATACCGGTGAAATTCCAAAAAAGGATGTCCAAACTTTCAGGAGAATAGTGAAAAAGGGTGGGTTGTTTTCCTGTTTAGAAAGCTCAAGCAACGTTTGAAAATCTGTTTGCGCGTAAAAAATACTGAAGGGTTCATCTCCTCCAACAGATGGCGCCTCAATGAAAAGAAACTTTAGAATAAAGTTGAGTGTGAAGATTCCAAACAGGATCCAGATAGCATTTTCAAAGCGGAGCCTTCTCATGGTTCAATGATTCTTTCAAAGAGCTTGTAGCCTCCCTTTTGTTGGATCAACTTGAATTCCGGATTTTGATCGAGGTCCCTGTTAGTGATCTTCGACACGAAAAGGATCTTCTTATCGGTTTTCGCATGTAACAGCCATTGCATGTCTTTCTCTTCACTTGATCTCGGGTCGACTTTGCCATAAAAATATGGGGCATAGCTTTTGAATCCATATGATACTAAAATAGCTTCCTCTTTTTCGGCATACTCACACATCTCAATTAAAGGTCCCTGCGTGTGATCTTCAAGTTTTGGTATAAATAGCAATTGGACCAATAATAGTGTAAGACTTGTAGTGGTAGCAAGACTGATCACAGAATAAAGGTATTTACGTTTGCCCAGCCATACAGTAGAAAGGATAATTCCAATAATAAATACCAGGCCTATTGCAGGCTCCCAACCGAACCAATTTGGTGTAACGCTCATGGATGCTCTCACAAACTCATCATCGAATAAGAACTCGAAATTCGATTTGTAAACCACTATGAGGATGATCGTTAATATGGCAGCTCCGATCAATGCTCCCACAACTATGAATGTTGTGCTTAATGATTTATTTAGGCTCTCTTCCTTCACGCTCGCATGATACAAAGTGTACGCAGCTAAAAAAGATAAGGGAAGATAAGTCATCGAGGAGTAGTGGATGATCTTTGTGGTAACGATCGAAAATAAAATGATCACCACCCAGAATAAAATGCGCATCCATTTATCTAAGTCAAATTCAATAGTTTCTTGCGTCTTGAATAGGTTAGGTAGTGCGAAAATGGAAATAGGAAAACAACCAAAAAAAACAACGACAAAGTGATAGTAAAAGGGTTGCGCATGTCCAGCTACCGGTGATCGGAATAGATCGATTTGATATTCTACAAATTGAATAAGGACATCCATCCCGTTCTGTAAGTACTCCATCATCAGCCAACTGGAGATAACGAGAAAGAATCCGATAAAAAAGAGAAGTATGTGTTTGATTGGCGGGAAGTTTTTGAACCTGTTGATCAACAAGTAAATAAGCAAAGTAAGACCAAGTAACAGGAATCCTACAGGACCTTTTGTGAGTACAGCCATTCCACTCGATAAACCGGATAGCATAGCAAACCAATGGACGTGTTTTTCAGCCTTTCCAAGTACAAGTATCATGAAGTAGATGGAAAGGAATATGAAATAATTAAAGACCGGGTCAATAATTCCCGACTTGAAATAAACGTGAGGCAGAAGCGAAGCGGTGAACAGTAATGCCCATATAAGCCCGAATTTTCGATCAAAATGTTTCCTTCCGATCAAATACAACGTGATCATGTAAATGACTCCGAAAATAGCATTGGGGAAACGCGCAGCAAACTCTGTCACACCAAAGAATGCCATACTCAAGGCTTGAAGCCAGAAAAAGAAAGGAGGTTTCTCCCAAAAGGGTTCATAGTTGATCTGCACGTGCAGATAATCCCCTGAGACTAACATTTCACGAGCTGATTCAGCAAAGTTGATCTCATCCCAATCGAATAAATGAAATGATCCAAGTCCAAGAAAAAAGAACACTGCAAAGAAGCAAATAAGACCTAAAGCCCATTTGTGATTATTCAGCAGTTTATGATAGAATGAAGTCATTCGTGTTATGCTTTGCTTCTCAAAAATAGCAAAGTTAGTAGGTTTACTTCGTGATATTGTTTTTAAATGGGATGGTGCTCACGATCAAATAGGTCACAAGAAAGCAGCAAATACCAATTGAAGCACCAGCAACCACATCTTCCAGGAAGTGCTGTGATAGATACATGCGAGAATATCCTGCCAATGCAGCCATGATCAAACAAACAACTTGCATCCATTTCTTTTTATGCAGCAGTAATGCCAAGAGGGCAAAAAAAGCAAAAGCTGCAGTTGTATGACCTGATGGAAATGAATTGTCGGTATGAATATCGACTCCGGGAACTAAATAAAGCAAGTCATAACCGATGAACTTGGCAGGTCTGAACGCATCAAAGTATATTAGACGCTTGAGGGTTTGAACAATTGCGGCAACTAGAATCAGATTGATTGCTGCGAAAGTAAGCAAAGAATAGCTGTACTTTTTCCAGTAGACGATCACCAGTGATACTGAAGTAATGGCTAATACTGTTCCGTCACCGGCATGTGTTATCCATTTAAAAAATACATCCAGAAAATCAGTATGAAACCGGTTAACAAACAAGTGAAAGTCGATCTTGTCGTTTAGTTTTAGCAAGATCAAACCAGCGATGATCAAAACAGCACTCAGCGTCAAATAGATATTTGTTTTCTTGAATGCCGTGATCATGATCAATAAATAGGCTGCTTATGCCTTGTTTTTTTCGTGGAACAATTTCGATTTTGTCAATCCGATCTTGTTGAAGAAGTATAGGAATGAAACCCCAAGTACGCCAAGACCATATTCAGAACTGCGTTTGAAATTTATCGAAGATGCTTCCTCGAAATACTTCGTGGGACAAGTGATCTCGGCGATCTCATATCCTTCATAGCAGATCTGAGCCAGCATTTGATTGTCGAAAATAAAGTCATCCGAATTACGGTTGTAATTCACAGCATTCAAAACTTCAGCGGAGAACATTCTGTATCCTGTATGGTATTCCGAAAGCTTTTGACTCATCAAAATATTCTGAGTAAGTGTGAGAAAGCGGTTAGCTATGTACTTATACATAGGCATTCCTCCTTTTAGGGCACCTTTTCCAAGAATCCTTGAACCGATAACCACGTGATATACGTCATTTGCGATCAGGTATGCCATGCTGTGAATCAGTTTTGGCGTGTACTGATAATCCGGATGGAGCATGACAACGATGTCGGCACCAAGTTCTAATGCTTTGTTGTAACAAGTCTTTTGATTCCCTCCGTATCCTTTGTTCTTTTCATGACGAATTACGTGCTTGATACCAATCTCTTTCGCAAGAGCAGAGGTGTTGTCAGTACTCATGTCGTCCACTAATACAACATCGTCCACGATATCGAAAGGGATTTCATCGTAAGTCTTCTTCAATGTCTTTGCAGCGTTATATGCTGGCAGTATAGCGACTAGCTTTTTTCCTTGGATCATTCGTTTAATTTCGACTGTAAAACTAAGGATTATGAATGAATCATTAAACGTCTTTACGGAATGAATGGATATCGTTGTGATTCTCTTCGATCTCGTCTTTCACCTTTTTTATTGTCCTTGTTAGGATGAAAATGTCTGCAGGAGCGTTCTGTCCGAGCCAATGAAAGCTTTGCTGTTCGTCATCCACCGCACATGCAATATGGAACAGTACATCAAAATTATGGGTCTGAAGCCATTTTTTAGCGCTTTCATTTCCTTCAGCTGCATTGATCATTGCAAGTAGATGTGCATAGCCATTCTCTGTCAACCATTTACGCGCTTCTTCTTTCAAAAGGATGGCGTATGTGGCCATAAACAGTTCTTCATATCCGTTATCTTTCAGCCAAATGAGGAATTGGTCGTCACCTTCAATAGCCTTACTCCAGGCTAAGATGATTTTAGCAGGATAGTCAAGATTCTTTAGAGTTGCACGTTCTGTGTTTTCAACCTTAACTTCTCTCTTTTTTCTTTTAAACCAATCAAGCATTACCAAAGAATATATATGATACAATTATTGCCACTATAATGCCGATCAAGTCACAAAGTAACCCGGCAGTAGCTGCATATCTTGTATTTTTTATCCCAACCGAGCCGAAGTACACTGCTAATACATACAATGTTGTTTCCGTGCTGCCTTGCATTGTTGAGGCGATCTTCGTTTGCATTGACATAGGAATTGATTTCCCAGATTCAAGCATTTCCTTGTATGGAACTTTATCAAACTGATCCATTATCTCCACTAATGCGCCTCTGGCGCCGCTACCACTTAGTGGTTTCATCATACCAACAGGTAACGCATCACATTAGTTTTCGTATTTATTCAACCGCCCGGCATTAGTCCATGAGTAGATTCGC